>CANRHO010000013.1 GCA_947630435.1 uncultured Bacilli bacterium | reverse complement strand
TTTTTTCATAATTTTGAGAGTCTAATTTTTGCAAAAACTTATGGAATACTAAAGCGGTTCCTAAAGCATCATAATCAGCTCGATGATGAGCATCTTCATCCCATGGTACATCATACCTTTTTACTAAGGCTGATAAACTATGTCTGGAGTAACCTTGGTCTAAGGCTCTTGATAACTCTAACGTATCTAAAACCGTGTTTTTAAACTCCCCTAAATCATATTTTTTCATTGCCATTTCAATAAACGAAATATCAAATTTCGCGTTATGAGCTACCATTGGTAAATTCCCTGCCCACTTCAAGAATTTTTTCGTAACTGTTTTTTCATCATCGCAGCCAGCTACCATCGCATCAGTTATTTGAGTAAGTGATGTTATGGTATCAGGAATATGTCTTTTTGGATCAATTAGTTCATCAAATTTATCAATTATCTCTCCATTTGATATTTTAACCGCACCAATTTCAAGCATTTGATCGCCACCACCAGCATTAAAACCAGTTGTTTCTGTATCGAAAACAACATATGTATTATTAATAAGTGGTTCATCAGTAGGTCTTACAACTATATTGATGGTATCATCTACCATGGTTAACTCGGTTCCGTATAACCCCTTAAAATGCTTATTCTTATCATCAATTTTTTTATTATGTGCTTTTATTATTCCATATGCTATTGGAAATGCTTGACAACCGTTATGGTCTGTTATTGCAACCCCACGATATCCCATATTTATTGCGTTAGTAACAAGTTCACAAGTATGTTTACCTAAATCTAGCTTAGTTAATCCGTCCATTTGGCTCATCATCGTATGCGCATGAAGCTCAACGCGCTTTTCTTTAGCTTCGTCAGTAATAGTAACATCCTTTGATGCTATTTTCATAACGTTTCTAATGTTCAAAACCAAATCTTTAGCATACATATCTTGCTTAACATACCCATTTATTCTAAACCATCCTGATTTCATTCCTTTAGATAATTTACTAAACAAATCCGCGTCCTTAGTAAAAAACTTAGCATAAATACTATCAGTATTATCACTAATTTTAAAAGTAAGTATCTTAAATGCACTCTTACTAGATTCAAATTCCTCAACCCCGAAAACATAAGCTTCAACGGTAATATTTGATTCCTCGGTAATTATATCTTTTATTTGTGTTATTTTTCCATTAGGTTCCTCTCCTAATAAAACTGGATTATCTTCGTTAGAAGGCTTTATTGCTTCTTTTTTTATTTCTTGAATCAACTCTTCTTTAACCTTAAGTGAGTTTTCTTCATTTATATAAAAATCTATTGTAATATCTTTAAATCCAAGATTTTTATAGTAGGATAAAATACTATTTATATTATTTCTAAAAATATTTTCTTCCGCTATGTTATCGATATCAACCATAATTTTTTTACCATCTAAAGTTACTTTTTTTTCCTTAAATAGTTCTTTCATTGGCTTTGTTAATGTACTACTATCAATAGCACTAGTAAAATATTTAATGGTGTCACTATAATCAACGTTTCTTGGTATAAATTCAGCTTTAATAGAATCCATATCTTTAAAACCTTTTGAAATGTTTTCATTTACAAAAGACAAAACATCATCATTAAGTATATTTTCTACTTCTATTACAAAAGTACCGTTTTTTCTAGATGAATCTAATTTAAGTTTTAATATTTTACCGCTTTCAAAAAATTTATAATACTCTTTAGGTAAATTAATTTTATCTAAGAATAGTTTTAATTTATCATGCATATAAATCACCTTACTTCGCTAATAAGTATTATAACATTTAAATATTTTTTATTAAATACTTTCTAATTAAAAAAACAACTTTTTAGTTGCTCTTTATAAAATAAATATTAGTTTTATATTACTTAATCTTTTTTTTGCATAACATATATATTTTTGTTACTATAAGAATTCGTAATATTATCAAAAATTCCTTCTTTTTCCCAATCAAAACTATAATTATTTTCTAATTCTTCAGTTGAAATAGGATCAACGTACACAATTTTTTTTCAAATTATGAATCATCATACCACCATCCATCATACATAATCTTTCCATAACCAAAACCGGTAAAGTCATTTTGATCTACCATTTGCACATATGTGGGATTACCAGACGTTGATACGTAAACTGGTTCATACATATTTAAATTATCTTTTCTAATCCTAAAAGCATATACGTTTTCCTTACCATTTTTTTATCGCTTTTTCTATTTTATTAGCAATGGTTTTACCAGATATCTTGTTATGACCATTTAACTCTATTGTTGCCTCTGCGTACGATGGAGCATCGGATGAGATAGAATAATATATTTCAGTATTTTTAGTATCTTTGTGTATTAAATACCCACAACCAGCGATAATAAAAAGTACGTTAAGTGGTATCATTACCCTTTTAAATAATTTATCAATTATAAAATCTTTACTTTTCCCATCTTTCATATCTTGCATCAGTCTTTCTACTTAGGTTATATTATCACTTAAAAAATTGATGTCAATAATAATTATTCTTTGATTAAATCACTTAACCCAACTATCTCATATCCCCTACTTGTTATAGTGTTAATCATTAAATTAAAATAAGAATAATCATAATCATCAGCGTCATACACAATCATTTGTCCTTTATCTAATTCTTTTTTTAGTTCTGTTATATTAGGATTAATTACACTAGGAGATATCGTATACATCTTTTTTTTAGCACACATTTTTTTAACGGAATCGTCCTTATTTTCATTTAAACAAAAATTTGCGTCTTTTAAAGTAATACTTTCTATTAAATTATTAGTTACACTTATCATGTTCTTAGTGTACTTAGAATCATATCCTAAATTGTATATTTCACAATCTAAATTAACCATTGAAAAAGCCGTTTCAACGTTTTTTTCTAAAATCGCACCATCAATGAAAAAGTTTACTTTTACATTAGTTTTAGATATCATACTTAATAAAGAATCTATGTTTTGCATGCTTGATACCTTAAATATAATCGCTACTTTTTCAGCGCTTTTATTTCCTTTGGTTATATAATAATTGAAGTTTTTTGTTATCGTAGTTTTTGGCAATTTATTATCATATACTATTTTTGTTTTATCAAATTTATCGTCACCTTTCATGTTGCTATATGATTCTTTTTCATTAACAACTAATCCAGATATTCCTAAAATTATCTCATCGTCATGAATCTTTGGTTCTACTGGTTTAATATCATGGTTTTTCTTATATTCAATTACATCCTTCATTATTGGATCATTTTCCCTAGCTGAAGAAAATACTTTATCAGTATAAATAAAGCTCAATAATAGTAATAAAAAAAGACTGGCCAACTTACTTAAGCTTTTTAACAATTAAATCACCTAATTAATAATATGAGTGTACATAAAAAAAAGACTTTAAAAGTCTTAATTTTTATAAGCATTTTCTGGTTTTAATAAATATGTATTTGTAATATAATCGCTATTATTTGATAATGAAGTCCAATTAGATAATTTTTTTGATTTAATATTTAAACCATGTATTTTAAAGGTTACCTTAGTTGATTTATTAACGTTTGGTACTTCCACAACTAGTTTTTTAGATATGTTTTTTTTATTTTCGAGAATTATGTTTTTTGAATTTACGTCGGTATATTTAACAATAACATCATATGAATTATCATCTGGAAAACTAATTATGAATTGTCTTGGATTTTTTTTAGGAGTTGTTATCGTTATCTTATTTTTGCTTATCTTAGCTTCATGTGTTTCTTTTAACATAACCGGGCTATAATAACCTTTTACAGTAAAAATCTTATAAGCATACATTTTGTAATTTTCATCTGACGAATTAAAACTCCATCCAGTAGGAGCATATGATTTCACCTTTTTTGAAGCATTTGTTATTTGAAGTTTAATTTTCCAAGTTTTATTTTTATTTCTTAAAGATTTTATATTAATTTTAAAATTTCTTACATCGTTAGTAATTACTTTATTTTCTTTTTCTTTCCACTCGTCATCATCCAGTTCATATAACCAATATTTATATGAACCCGAATAATTTTTAATAACGTCTGGAATATTAAATTCCATTACATAGTTATAATCATCATCATATTTATCGTTTACTAAGAAACCATTATTGTTTTTTATCGAACCAAATATTTTTTCTATAGTTAAATGATGGGCAAGTTTTAACGGGGTTGAGCCTTCTAAGTAACTTACAAAAGAAAAAAATAACATAAAGCATAAAAAAAGTGATAATACAATTGATATTTTAGCTTTTTTTAAAACGACTTCGTTAGCAAGTTTTGGTCTTCCTATCTTCGGTTTATCTTCTTTTAAAAGCCAATCTTTCATTATTATCACCCCTTTTTACTTTTTATAATCAAGTATTTTTTTATGTATTCCTGGTTCTACCATATCAAGGGTAGTTATGCTAAGTTCTAGCGATTTTTTATATTCTCCCTTAAAAAATAAGTTTTCTGCTTTAACTAAACCATCATTTATTTGAGTCTTTGAAGATCTATATCTATTACCATAAACTATTGCATACTCAGATAACAAAGCGGTTTTAACCATTTCAGCGGTAGTATTATGAAGTTTAAAAACCAAGTCTCTTGCGGTATCTACTCTAACGTTTAAAGTATCAACGTCAAGCGGCTTTTTTGATAACTCTTTTTGTATTTCCTTAATGGCATCAGATGCCTCTTGTAATTCCACATAATAATTATCCGGAATTATAGGAAGTCTGTTTTTTCTTATTTGATATTTTGATTGTTTTAATAATAATTTAATATCTTCTAGTTGTCCTTTAGCTCTTTCTTCATCATCTTTTAAATTCCCGACTTTTTGAAGCAAATTGTTTAATTTTTCATGCAATTTATTTAATTTTAACATTATTATTTCCAATTCACTATTTAATTTTGAATATGGAAAAGTATGATTTTTATCTAAGTCTTTAAGTTTTTCATAATCATTAACAATAGAATCAAACTCATCTTTAAAGAGTTTAACAGAATCTAAAGTATCATCCGTTAAATTATAATTTTTTTTCATTTCTGGAAGTTTATTATCAACTGCTAAAAGTATTTTTTCAACGTGTTTTTTAGTTTTATTAAACTTAATCATTCCCTCTTCATAATACTTTCTAGTCAATTTTTCAGTTTCAAAATCATTAAATAACGAATCAAAATATTCTAGTATTGTTTTAAGTTCAAACGTAACATCTTCTAGATTCAAAACCCTAACTCTATCAAATATAGCATTTACCTTTTTTTCGGTTTCGACTATATTATACTCAACGTTTAAATAATCTAATTGATATCCTTCTCTTGTTAGTTTAATATATTCCGTTGAAACATCTTCAGTTCTTTTGGGAATAAGGTTTTTACCCATTAACATTATTTCCGGAATTTCTTCTATTACAATTGTCATGTGATCAAGCATTTCAGTTAATCCTTTAACAACGTATATAACTTCTTCATAATCTTTATTATCCATAACCACTTCGAATTCTTCAAAGCGCTTTTCAATGGTTTCAAACTGAAGTTCAATCGTTTTTATTGTTTCTTCATAATCAGTTTTCGTCTCGTTAAATTTCTTTTTTAATCTTCTATATAAAGCTTTAAGTTTAATAATAGTTGCTCTATTTCTTTCTTCGCTTAAAGTGATTTCCTTTATTTCAGACATAATCACCTTTATTTTTGTTTTGATTTCGTATAATTTTATTTCTATCTCCGTGATTTTTTTATAAACGTCAGAAGGTTTTGATTTGTCAACTAAAAAATCTAATTCTATTAACATATCATTAATAGAGGGTATTGTTTCATTTTCTATTATCTCAAATTTTAATTTCCAAGCATTATACTTTTCTTCTAATTTATTGTTATTTTTCACTAATGCTTCTACTTTTGATAACTCGTTTAAAACAGGAACGTTAATAAGCATGTTCTTTTCTTTTTCTAACGCCGAAATCGCTTTCGTCATTCTTTTTTTCTTCTTATTTTTTAATATTATAATTAATGTTATAATAATAACTAACGATATAAAAATAACCGTTCCTATATATAATCCTTTCCCCAATTGACTTACCTCCTACTATAAAAATATTTTATCACAAATTATCACAAAATTCTACATTTTGCATCATATTATAAAGAAAAAAACAATCAAATGACATTTTGATTGCTTTTTTTAGTATATATGTAAACAATATCCTTAGTAGGCTTTATTAACTTACATTGTATTTTATAAGATTTTTCAACCTCTTCATCTTTATAACACTCATGCATTCCAAGGTTCAATGCATAATCATATATTTTTCCGTTTTCATTTAACACATCTTTAAGATTATTTATTAATTCTGCTGCAACTTCATTTACTTTTGAATAACATCTTTCAATCCTTCCTAAAATATTACTAATATAAATTACGTCATAAGTATCATTTAAACATTCTTTTTTTAAATTTTCTATAGCAACATCATGATATATTATATTTGCTTTCCTTAAGCCATTTTTTGTATTATAGTATTCATCATAAGTATAATAAGCATTATTTTTAGGAGAATAATTTTGTCCATTAATAAAAATGGATTTATTATAAATCGTATATAATCTAAAATATTCTTGCCAAAAGGAAGACACGTTTAACGGTAAAAAATCCCCCACCTTATCTAATACAATATCCAATCTGTTATTTGATAAATATAACATTTGTTTATAAAAATCTTCATAATCTAAATTAATAATCATATTAAGCTTTAATGAGGAAAAATATTTAGAAAACAAATTTATATCAAAAGAATGAATTTCTTTAGCTTGTGCTAAAGCCGCATGTAAAAGATGGTCTGCTGATGAAGTTATGGTTAAAACTTTCTTTCCGGATAAATTTTTTTCATAATATTCCTTTAACAATTCATTTGTCCATAGATATAAATAATCTAATGATTTAAAATTTGTAAGAGTACTTTGTTTTATATGTAACGAGTTATTTTCTTCATCAAAAAAGGATTTAAGCATTGAATTATCTATTACGCTCATTTTACAATCACCATTATATATAATTTAAAAATATATATTTATATTACTCTAATTTCCCAGTTTATAATAATCGGGAAATTTTCGCTTGATAATCACATTACCAGTTTATAATCCTTGACTATTTTCATATAATTAGATATAATGTAAATCATGTAAACGAAAAGCAGCACCTATTTGAGTTTAGTAACGTGTTTGTTTGCAAATAAGTTATATGAGTAATCTTACAAGCTGCAAAGATGAAAGTATTAAAACAAACTCCCTATTAAATGGCAAAGGGCCTTTAGTTTACTAAAACAAAAGGAGGAAATAAAATGGCAAGATATACGGGTCCAATGTATAAAAAAAGCCGTCATTTAGGTTTTTCTTTACTAGAGACTGGTAAAGAATTAGTAAAAAAGCCTTATGGCCCAGGTCAACATGGTAATGATAAAAAACGTGGTAAAGCATCAGAATACAAATTACAGTTAATGGAAAAGCAAAAAGTTAGGTTAATGTATGGTGTAAATGAAAAACAATTCAGATTAACGTTTGAAAAAGCAGCTAAAATGAAAGGTATTCAAGGTGAAAACTTCTTAAAGCTTTTAGAAAGTAGATTAGATAATATTGTTTATCGAATGGGTATTGCTTCTACTAGAAAAGCTGCAAGACAAGTAGTTAACCACGGACATATTACGGTCAATGGCAAAAAAGTAGACATTCCATCATATCAAGTAAAACCTGGTGATGTTGTTGCTGTTAAGGAAGCTTCAAAAGATCATAAAGCAATTTTAGAATCTTTAGAAAAAATCAATAAAACAGTAGAATATGTAGATTTCGATAAGAAAAATTTATCAGGAGTTTACGTACGTATGCCTGAAAGAAGTGAACTTCCAGCAGATATTAAAGAATCAATGATCGTTGAATTCTATAATAAATAAGGTCTAATTTATATAAACCTCATCTCTTATACATAGAAATGAGGTTTTTTATTTGAGTAAATTAAGATAAAGTGACCATATATTATGTTGAATTAAAAGGATTGTCTGCTGTAAATTACAAAAGACAATCCTTAAATAATTAAACTATCAAACTTTTTGTATTTGGTTCAAACATCTTATTTTTTTACATTACTAATGTTTAAAAAACATATAAAGTATAATTTTATATTATTAAACACTACTTAATTTCTTTACTAAATAATTATATTTCAAAAGTGATATTACTGCTACAATACCAATTAATGTTAGTATAAAAATAATTGGCATTTGAATAAATCCATATAGAAAATTAACATTATCATTAATTGATGAGTAAATAAGGTCATAAACTAAGGTAGCATTAAAAATACAAGATAATAAATTATCATTAAACGTATCTACTAAAGTACTATGCTTACCAGTATTAATATTGTATATTAACGCGCTAACAATTCCAGTTATTGTTGCAAAAACAAATGATACAGTGTTTATTTCACTAAAATTTTTAAACAAAATAATAATGCTTAGTATACTTATAAGTAAAAAAATTAAGATTATAAAATAATTATATTTTTTTACTTTTTTCATTAATATAACTTCGTTTTGATTATTTTTTTTCTCAATTACTTTGTTACTAATAAATTTAGTAAGATCATTATCCTCGTTTATAATTTCTGGTTTTATTTTTTGCAATACGTCATCAACGTTCAAATTTGTCCTTTCATTAATAAGATATGTAAACGCAGATATATTACCAGACAAAAGCTCATTTAGAATGCCTTCTGCTATAACTTGTTCATCATTATCAACATAACCTTTTATTTCATTTAAAAATACTTCTGGAATTTTTAATATTAGACTTTTCTTTTGAGTAATTAAAAATTCTATGGTTTCATTGGTTTTTTCTATAGTATTTTTTATGTTAATAATTTGGTAATTAGCGTTATTTATTATTTTTCTAACGTAATCCTTTTCCGACTTTAATTTATTATCTCCAAAAAAATTCATGCTAAAAAAGGAATATATTGTAATTACTGAAAATATTCCAAAAGGAATGGTTAATATAAGAAAATAATTTCTATTTATTAGGTTAAATATTAAACATGAAAGTAAAAACATTCCTTTAATTAAATCATATATATTAGTAATTTTTTTCCCACTTAAGTTATATGAGTTAATGGTGTTAATATTTTGATTAATAAAAGTAATACCTTCGTTATAAAGACATTTTAAAAAATATTTTGATGTTAATTCTTTTTTTATTTTTTTTAAATTAACGACTTCTAAGCAATCTTCTAAGTACTCTTCAAATTCAGCTTTAATCGTATCTTTATCATTTTTTTTATATAACTTCATAAAATCTTCAAAATCTTTTTTTATTAGTTTTAATTCTTCTTCACTTAAATATTCTTTATAATTTTTGGTTTTGGATTTAATAACTAAGTAATATCCATAATAATTTTTAGAATATGTTTTTTTTATTTTTTCTCCTATTATTAAAGCTTGTTCATAATCTTCTTCATTAAGACAGACCTCAGCTTTTTCTTTTAAACTTTTCAATGTTTCTTTAATGCATTTTTTCATATTACATTTTCCTTAAAATTCAATATTTTTATTAATATATTCCTTTATTTCTTCTAACTTTAACGTTATTTGACTCATATCATCACGATTTCTTACAGTAACCGTTTCATTATTAAGTGTTTCATCATCAACGGTGATACAATATGGTGTCCCTATAATATCTTGTCTTCTATACCTTTTACCAATCGAACCAGTTTCATCATACGTAGCCATAAAGCTTTTTGAAATGATTTTATATATTTCCTTTGCTTTATTACTATGAAATTTTTTAACTAATGGTAAAATAGCTACTTTATATGGCGCTATAAAAGGATGAAAATGCATTACTTCTCTAATGTCATCTCCTATTTTTTCTTCTTCATATGAATTACATAATACCGCAAGAGTTAACCTATCTGCACCTATGGAATATTCAATAACATTAGGAACATATTTTTCATTGGTATCAGGATCTTGATATTCCATTTTCTTACCTGAAAACTCAGAATGCCTTGATAAATCCCAAACCCCGCGGTGGTGAATTCCATTAAGTTCTTCCCATCCAATAGGAAAATTATATTGAATATCACATGCTGCTTTAGCATAATGAGCTAACTTATCATGATCATGATATCTTAATTTTTCTTTATCTAATCCTAAATCAACCGCAAATTCCATAGCTTTTCTTTTATATTCTTCATAATATCCCATGCTATCTTCTTCTTTAGAAAATTTTTGAAGTTCCATTTGCTCGAATTCAATCGTTCTAAACAAAAAGTTACCAGGAGTTATTTCGTTTCTAAAACTTTTCCCAATTTGAGCAATCGCAAAAGGTACTTTAGTTCTAGTAGTTCTTTGGACATTAAGAAAATTAACATATTCCCCTTGACATGTTTCCGGTCTTAAATAAACAACATCAGCATCATCTTCAAGAGTACCTCTTGTCGTTTTAAACATTGGGTTAAACTTTCTTATTTTTGTCCAATCAAAACCATTACAATTAGGGCAAGTAATATGATTATCTTCTATATATTTTTCCAATTCTTCGTTAGACATTGCTTCTGCAGCAACCTCACCATTTGAAAACTCTTCAATTAAAGTATCTGCCCTAAATCTTTGTTTACATTTTTTACAGTCCATTTTAGGATCACCAAACGACTCAACATGACCTGATGCCTGCCAAACTTTCGGGTTCATTAATATTGCTGCATCAACTCCAAATGTTTTAGGATCTTCTTGAACAAATCTTTTCCACCAAGCTTTTTTTATGTTATTTTTAAGTTCTACACCCACTGGTCCAAAATCCCAAGTATTCGCAAAACCTCCATATATTTCACTACCTGGAAATACAAATCCATATTGTTTACATAAATTAACAATTTTTTCCATTTTTATGTCGTTACTCATATTACTCTCCTTTTACTGCTTTATTACTTTTTTAGAAACGTCAATATTCAAATCATTTATCGATTTATTATGTTCATCTACTAGTTGTTTAAGTTTTTCATACAAACTATTTGATGGATTTATTATATTAAGCATTCTTCCGCCAATATCATAAATAACATCAATGATAACTTTTTGATATTCATACCCTTCATTGTATAAATTTTCAATTGGATAATTTACATAATTTTCTAATACTTCTATTTTATTACTACAATTAGATATAATATCATTAAATATATTTAATAAAGTAGAATCGTCATCTATTCCAAATTCTATGCCTCTTTCATTAATCATTTTTAAATAATACACATTATTACTTAGTTTAATTCCACTATCGCTTGAGTTAATTTCAAATGTTATATCTTTTTTATTATTTAACATTTCTTTAATAATAAAATTTCTTGTTTTAAGATAATTAGAAATGATCGCTTTTATAATTGTCTCACTATTATTTACTATATCATTAGTAGTTAATTTTACTTTAACAACACTATGATTTTCTAATTCAAATGATATTGTTTTACCTTTAACTCTTACGTTAATAACACCAAATTTCATTAGTAAAGCCATAATAAATGATTTAGAATCATTATGATCATTTTTAATAAAATGATTGTATAAATCTATAATGATTTTAGGATTATTATCAGCATCTATATAATAAATATTATCTGATAATATCTTTGTTTTTGAAGTTCCTTTTATTGATACTTTATTCCAATTGGTACTTAACAATACCTTTGAATCTGTTTTTTTCATAATTTACATCTCCTTTACCTATAAAAAAACAAAAAATCTAGAAAAAACATAAGGGCGAGAAAAAATCCCGTGGTTCCACCTTAATTATTTCTAGAAGAAATCACTTTATTCATACTACTGATAGGGTTCCAAACCTGTCATCGCACCTTTGTTTATATATATTCGTATTATATCATAATTATTAATATATTACAAATTAATAATTTTTTTTAGGAAAATTTTACTTTTTAAATAAAGTCCCGTGTATCGATCATAGTATTCATCTAAAAAATCATTAATCTCTTTTTTTACATTTTGCGACACGTCAAGCTTTGTTATTTTTGATATATCAACATATTCTAAAAGTTTGATCAGCTTAATTGTTTTACTACTTACTATATAATCATTATCTACGTGATTTTTACAAACATATCCACCTTTGTATGCCGAAATACTTACTACGTTTTCATTGCCACATACAACACAACCATTAAGCTTTGGCGAGACCCCTAAAAATGATAAATATTTTAATTCTAATATATTGGTTATGACCATAGGATCAAATCCATCTTCTATTTTAAATATAGCACTTAAATATAAGTTATATATTTTCTTGTCATCATTTTGATTTATTACCCCAGTAGTAAGTTCAGATAAAAAATTAAGATAAGATAACTTTTTAATATCTTTTTTTATATTATTAAACGAATTTATTACATCAGCACTTATCAAAGTAGATAATTTACCATCTTTGTAGCTAATGATAAAATTAGCATAAGAAAACATTTGACTTACACTTCTAAGTGGGCTTTTTAATCTTTTTGCACCCTTTGCCAATACTCCAATAATACCCTTATCCTTAGTAATTATATTTAATATTTTACTAGATTCACCATAAGGTTTTTCGCTAATTATAATTCCTTCAACTTCGATCAT
>CANRHO010000012.1 GCA_947630435.1 uncultured Bacilli bacterium | reverse complement strand
CATAATACCAATGTTACGAGTATTTTCTAATGAATATTCACGAGCCATATACTTCTCCTTTCTTACCAACGATAATGTGCAAATGCTTTATTAGCTTCTGCCATTCTGTGGGTATCATCTTTTTTCTTAACTGCTGCTCCAGTTTCATTTGAAGCATCAATTATTTCATTTGCTAGTTTTTCTGCCATTGTTTTGCCACCACGAGAACGAGTAGCATTAACAATCCAACGAAGAGCTAAAGCTTGAGCTCTGTCTGGTTTTACCTCAACTGGAACTTGGTAATTAGCACCACCAACACGACGGGCTTTTACTTCCAATGCTGGAGTTACATTTTCCATGGCTTTTTTAAATACATCGTTTGCGTTTTCTCCAGTTCTCTCATGAACCATATCAAACGCATTATAAACGATAGTTTCTGCTTTACCACGTTTACCATCAAGCATAATTTGATTAATCAATTTTGTTATTACTTTTGAATTATACACTGGATCAGGTAATACGTCTCTTTTTATAGCACGTTTTTTACGCATATATTATCCTCCTTTATTATTTTTACATTTTTTAAATTATTGTTGTTTTACTTTTTAGGTTTTTTTGCACCGTACTTAGATCTTGCTTGCTTTCTATCGGCAACTCCTGCAGTATCTAACGTACCCCTTATAATGTGATAACGCACACCGATAAGGTCTTTTACACGACCACCACGTATTAAAACTACGCTGTGCTCTTGTAAATTATGTCCTTCACCTGGAATATAAGCAGTTACTTCGTAACCATTACTTAAACGTACACGCGCATACTTACGTAATGCCGAATTTGGTTTTTTCGGAGTCATTGTTCCAACACGAGTACATACACCACGTTTTTGTGGAGAATTAGCACTTAGGTTTTTTCTTTTTAAAGTGTTAGTTCTAACAAGTAAAACTGGTGCTTTTGGCTTACGAGTCTTCTTTTGTCTTCCATGACGAAGAATTTGGTTTATTGTAGGCATAATTTCTACTCCTTTCATAACACACTACCTGGTGTTTCTTACTTGATATATTTTTAAGTCTTACCAAAATAGCAAGACTCAAATATAGGCTTATATAATATAACACTTTTTTATGTTTATTGTCAATATATATTATGGATAAAAATCGTTATGCTGCGATGTTATTATTTGCACTAGCATTACTTTTTAAACCATATTTTTGGTTAAACTTCTCAGCTCTTCCTGTTTTTGATTGCATTGTTGCTTGACCAGTATAAAATGGATGGCACTTTGAACAAACTTCTACATGAATTTTATCATTAATAGATTTTGTTTCAAAGGTTGCTCCACAAGTACATGTAACTGTTGAAGTTTTATAAATACTTTCCTTCTTAGGCATATCTCATAGCTCCTTTCGCCATGACTTAATAAACAAAGTCATAGATATAAAATCTTTTATATTATACCAATTGTATAACTATTTTGCAAGCATTTTTTTATCTATTAAATTAATTACACTCCTACTCATCGATTTATAACCATCTTTAGTAGGATGGATTTCAAGTTTAGATGGTAAATAATTATCATTTGCAAGAAAAGCATCATGAATATCAACGTATGTCATATCATACTTTTTAACTAAGTTTTTCATTTTCTCGTTCGCATAAAGAATAATAGGCTCAACGGTATTTGCAAGAGATGAGGAAAAGTTTGTAAATGGGTTATAAAAACCAAATACCATTATTTGCTCTTTACATGCTTTTCTAAGTTCGTATAAAAGTTTATCTACATCATTAATAGATTCGTCTACGTAAGTATATATATCATCAAATTCATTCATATCGAACTCATTACCTATGTTTAATTTATAAAACAAATCATTAGAACCAATACTTAAAGTAACTAAATCAGCTTTAATCAAGGCATGTTTAATGGTTATTTTTTTACCGTTTATATCTATTTTTTTATTATTATTTAAATCATTTAATAAATCTATACTTCTATATCCGCTTTTTGCAAACTTTTTCGTATAAAATTCTAATACCCCTTTATCTTTTAAATATTCTGACACGTAGTCTCCATAACTTTCTGATATGGTGTTATTAGGTGTTTGGCCTGCCGCTAAAGAATCCCCCAAAGATAAATAATAAATTTTCTTATCTTTTGTTATAAAAAATATAATAACAAGTATTATTCCAGTAATTATAAACCCAATTAACAACTTATATCTTCTTTTCATCATATCCTCCTTTGTACAAATAAAAAATAGTATTTTTATTACAATACTATTTTATTTATAAATAACTTTTTTAGTACACATTATTTATTGTTTATATTTTACTTATTAATATAATATTTATTCACACTTTTCTAATTTTATATTAGCTCCTACCTTTGTTAGTTTTTCAACAATATCTTCATATCCTCTTAATATATAATCAGCATTTTCAATTACGGTTGTACCTTCTGCTATCAAACCAGCAATAATCAAAGATGCACCAGCGCGCAGGTCAGTTGCCTTTACTTTTTTACCAATTAATTTGTTAGGTCCTACTATAACAGCTTTAGAGTTAGTTAAAATTTCTGCAGTTGCACCCATTTTTTTAAGCTCGGCTATATTCAAGAACCTATTTTCCCATATCGTTTCATTTATCATTGATTTTCCATTTGCCTGAGTTAACAATGCTGCCATTGGCTGTTGCAAATCAGTAGGAAATCCAGGATATACTTGCGTTTTTATATTTACTGGCTTTAAGTTGTTTTTTGCGCTAATCTTTATTGAATCTACACCAATTTGTATTGGTACTCCCATTTCATCAAGCTTAGAAATCAAAGATTCTACATGATCAGGGATTACGTTTTCTATAACTACTTCTTTACCAATGGCACTTGCTAAAATCATATAAGTACCAGTTTCTATATAATCTGGAACCACTTCATGAAAACATGAATGCAAATATTTTACTCCTTCAATTTTAATTTCACTTGTTCCAGCACCACTAATTTTAGCACCCATGTTATTTAAAAATGTTGCTACGTTTACAATATGTGGTTCTTTAGCAGCATTTGTTATTATTGTTGTACCTTCTGCTTTAACGGCTGCTAGCATTAAGTTTATTGTTGCTCCAACTGATGCAAAATCTAAATTTATTTTTGTGCCAATCAACTTATCCGCGGTAATTATAAATAAATTATCCTTTTCCTCTACTTTTGCTCCAAGTGCCTCAAATCCTTTAAGATGAAGATTTATAGGTCTTGCTCCAATAGAACAACCTCCTGGAAAATACATTTCAACCTTTTTGAATTTGCTAAGTAAAGATCCCATGAAATAGTAAGATGCCCTTAACTTTTTAGCTATCTTTTGAGTTATTAGTTTATTTTCAATTTTAGAAGAATCAATTTTAATAGTATCATCTTCCCTTTCTACTTTCGCCCCTAAATGATTTAAAATTTCATCTAAAGCATCTATATCTGAAATTTTAGGTACGTTTGCTATAGTTACTTCTTCATCACATAAAACAGCTGCTGGAATAAGTGCGACAGCACTATTTTTTGAACCACTAATCTTTATGTTTCCACTTATTTTTTTATTACCTTCAATTATTATTTTGTACATTTTACTCCTCCACATCTACATTGTATTTTATTATAAAATGATTAAAAAGTGATTAAATAGCCCTATTTTTTGAACCAAATAACTTATTTTTTTCATGTATTATTTTCTTCAAAGCACTCTCGCCAGAGGATATTATTTTTCTTGGATCATACACGTTTTTATTTTGCTCTAAATACTCTTTTAAGGCATTGGACCATGCTATTTGTAAATCAGTATTAATATTTATTTTCGTTATTCCACAAAAGATGGCCGTTCTTATTTTGTTTTCATTTAAACCAGATGCACCATGAAGAACAAGTGGAACACTTGTCATTTTGCATATTAATCCTAAGAGTTTAAAATCCAAAACTGGTTCCTCATTATAAATACCATGCTTATTTCCTATTAATGGTGCGAAACTATTAATATCAGTTTGTAGAACAAACTCTTTTATTTTATCTATATTTATATATTCTTTATGGTTAACATTGTTTGATATAGAATCATTTTGCGTATTAACCTCTGCTTCAACACTAACTCCTTTTTGTTTAGCATATTTTACAACTTCCATGGTTTTTAAAATATTTTCTTCAATAGTTTCATTTGATGCATCAATCATAACCGAAGTAAATCCAGCATCAATAGCTTCTTTACAAATTTCTACCGAGTTACCATGATCCAAATGAAGTACAACTGGTACTTTTATATTCAAATCTTTCATCAAGGATTTTACAATGTTACATACAACATTTACCCCTCCAAAATAAGAAATACTTTTTGGCGTTACCGCCAATATAACTGGACTTTTATCTTTATTACAAGCCTCTAATATATATTTAGTCCACTCTAAATTATTAATGTTATAAGCTGCAACAGCATACCCTTTCTTTTTTGCATCATTTAGAATTACATTACTATTTACTAACACTATTAACACCTTCTAGACTAATTTTAACATATTTTTATGTTTATTAATAAAGAAAAAACTAGGATTTACATCCTAGTGTATATATTTATTTTCTTTTTCTTCTTTTACTTAACATTCCAGAAAGTCTATTTGCTATTTCGTCAGAATCCTTAAACGTTATATACCCACCTATAATTCCTATTGCTGGAATTATTTTAGATTCAAAAACTCCTAATGTTTTTTCTAGGCTTGTATTTTTAGCATTACCATTTTTCGCATCGTTAAATTCATCTTCAGTATAAATATCGTTTCCTTCTTCATCTTTAGGTTTTACTTCTTCTTGTTGTGTTGTAGTTTCAGGTTCAGGTTTTTTATCTTCTACGGTTACTACTTCAGAAGGAGTAACTTCAGTTTCAGGTTTTCCTACTTGTTCTCCACCCTTATCAATTTTTGTTTCTGATTCTTTTGGAGGATTAACAACTTCCTTTTCTACCCTTGTTGTTCCTTCTTCTATTACCTCTTTTTTACCTTTATTACTTTTTGATTTGTCTCCACCTTTTTCAACTAAGGTTGAAGTATCTTCTTGACCTGTTTTACCAGCATATTTATCAGCTAATTCTGGGTTTTTGTCTTCTATTTCACCAACAGTTGTTTTTTCTTTACATTCATTATATAACACATCAGTTACTATACCCATATCATTATAAAACTTTGAATATGCTGAATTTAAATATGTACCTTGGAAATCCTTTGAAAACATATTTTTTAATTCAGAAGTCATCTCTTTTTCGAATATTATATACTGTGCTTTTGCTACAGTTGCTACTAAAGCTTTTTCATACTCGTTTACATTTTTATCATCAAGTATTTTCTTTATGGTTTTACCAAAAGTTTCACTATTTAAGGAATAATCTTTTTCATTATCTTGAACAATGTCTTTTTTTTGTTCATTTAAAATGTTGCCATCATATAAAGAAGCATAAGTTTTATATGTATAACCATCATTATCTAACAACGTAAATGCAATTGCTAAAGCAGATTCATTCGAATCATAAGTAAAGGTTTCATTTTCCTTCATGTTTTTAAAAGTAATTATTGACGCCGATGCTACATCAAATAATTTTGTTGAATATTGCCTTACCTCTTCAATTATTTCATCATCCGTCATACCTTTTAAATCTTCTTTGGTTAATTTACCATTGAAAAATTTAACCATTCTTTCATTAAGTTTTGTATCAGAAACCTTAGGGTCTTTCTCATTATTTTTATTTACTTCATCAACTAGTTTCTTAAGTTCTGCTGCATTATCAACATCAGCAGGGCACTCTAATACAAATTCATATTCCATATTTTGATTTTCATCAGTTATTTCTTCAGATACTGACGTTGATTCTTTGTTACTATCACCAGAATGAGTAGGTTTTTTTATACCCTTAACAAAACCTAAAAAACTACATCCAATAAGCACAACTGCAGTTGATTTTAAAATAAAATCTATTGTTTTTTCTTTAGATAAAACTTGATGGTTTTTTACGTTTGGAGTTGAAATTTCACTTGCGTCAAGAGTTTTTTGTAAATCATTATACTCTTGATCATAATTTATGTTATTTATATCATCATTTTTATTTTTCATTCAAATCTTCCCCCTTCTGTTTGAATGCCATATATGTTAACACAAATTAATTACTTTGTCAATATAAATATCGAGTATAAAAATAATGTTATACTACCTATTAGAAATGAATATTTTCCTACACCGTTTGATAATCTCTTTCCTAAATAAAAACCAAAAATTGTGAATAATAAACTTATTATGCAAAAAGAAGAAACTACTAATATTATATTATCATATATATAGCTAATCCCTATCCCAACAGAAAAACTATCAATACTAACAGAAATAGCAAATAAAATGGTACCTATTACATTTAATGGTCTTATTTTTGGATTTTCTTCAAAAAAATGAGTGAACATATCAATTGATAATATTAAAAACACTATAAATAATACGTATCTTGGTTTTATTATCGTATATTCAAAAATCGATATTCCTACGTAATTTCCTAAAAGAGGCATAAAAAAGTGAAATAATCCTACCGTTACGGCAGTAATTAGTACGTTTTGTAAATTTATTTTTTTTATCCCGTAAGATAATGCTAACGCAAAAGCATCCATACTTAAACTAATACCTATTAATATAATGTTTACGATAATAAATCACCTTCCACATTAATACTATTACATAGGTATTAAAAATATTTTTCAATTATTTCTTTTATAAATGATTTATACTCTACCTCACTAGTATCTTCTTCTTCAGCTTCTAACAAACATAATGGAGGAAACAAAACACACCACCAATTATCTCCTTTGCCTTCTCCTAAAGTAACCAAAAGTGACTCATAATTACCAGCGTCATATGTTATGCCTTTATATGTTTTTTCTGGAAATTCATGTATACCATAATCAATTGTATAAGAATATTCAATATTTTTCATTTCATTACCTATTAAACTATCAAAATTATTCATATTATTTTTTATTAAAACCCTTGCTTCGTTAATATCCTTTGTACTTTTAAGCAAACTATATAACTCTTTTTGCATTTTATCCCTTACATCTTGCTTTATTTTCTGATCTCTAGGAGAATTACTGTTTGCTAAAACTCTAAATCTAATAGCAGAATCAGGTATTTTAATAGTTTCTTTTAAATTGGATTTATAAAATGTCATTAAAATTACTAAGAATGCAAAAATAACAATAACTTTTTTCATATTAAAAATCACCCTCTATTAATTAGTGGGTAATTTTTAATAATTATATACAAATACATATCTATTTTTTTCAGACAAATCCTTTTTTATCTCGACATTTACTTTTCCTAAATACTTTGTTGCTAACAATTTAATTTTTTCACCCTGGGTTTGGCCGATTTCAAAAGCGATTAAAAATTTATCGTTTAATATTTTTTTAGCGTCTTTTAATATGCTTTCGTAAAATTCTAAACCTTTATTCTTCGCAAATAAAGCAATGTGAGGCTCATTATTACGAACTACATCTTCTATTTGTTCACCTTCTTTTATATATGGTGGATTACTTACTATGATATCTACTTTAACATTATTTTTTATGTATGGTTTTAGCATATCACCATTTAAAAAATCTACATTAGCATTATTCTTAATTACATTATATTTAGCAACTTCTAAAGCGTCAGTACTTATGTCTGATGCGTAAATTTTGATATTAAGTTCTTTTGATAAACTAATGGCAATTGCACCACTTCCTGTTCCTACATCTACTATAACAGGATTATTAAAGGCTTTAGAACGTTTTATTACTTCTTCTACTAGTTCCTCCGTTTCTCTTCTTGGTATTAATACTCTTTTATCGACATCTAAAAAATAACCATAAAAATCTACATTACCAACTATGTATTGAACGGGTTCTCCATCTTCTAATCTTTTAATTGCATCATTTATATCACCATTATAATATTTTTTTAAATATTCTATTTCTTTTTCCATGTAATCTCCCATAAAAACAGCTGAAGAATCACTCTTCAGCCAATTTTCTTCTTTGATCTTCTGTTATTAGCGCTTCTATTATTTCATCTAGCTTACCATTCATTACTCTGTCTAATGAGTTGGTTGTAAACCCTATCCTATGATCAGTGACCCTGTTTTGTGGATAGTTATATGTCCTTATTTTCTCAGACCTATCACCGGTACCAATTTTACTTTTTCTTATCGAGCCAACCTCTTTTTCTTGTTCTCTCATCTTAAGATCATAAATTCTAGATTTTAATATTTTTAAACCTTTTTCCTTATTTTTTATTTGACTTCTTTCGGTTTGGGAATAAACAACTATACCAGTTGGAATATGCGTTAAACGCACAGCACTGTCGGTGGTATTTACTCCTTGACCGCCATTTCCACTAGCACGTGTAATATCTATTCTAACCTCATTCATATCAAGTTCATAATCTAAATCATCTACTTCAGGCATAACAAGTACCGTAGCGGTAGACGTATGTACCCTTCCTTGAGATTCAGTTGTAGGAACTCTTTGTACACGGTGAGCTCCTGATTCATACTTTAATTTTGAATACACATTATCCCCTTTTATCATAAAAGAGATTTCTGAAAACCCACCACTAGATCCGGGTGTACTTTCTAAATTTTCAACCTTAAATCCTTGGTTTTCAGCATATCTTGTGTACATGTTGTATAAATCTCCTGCAAATATATTTGCTTCATCTCCACCAGCTGCACCACGTATCTCAACGATTATGTTTTTACCATCATTTGGATCTTTAGGTAATAATAAGATTTCAAGCTTTTTTTCAAGACTTTTTTGAAGTATTTCTTGTTTTTGTTCTTCTTCTTTAGCAAACTCGCCCAATTCCGGATCACTTGCTAAAGACTTTGCTTCTTCATAATCTTGCTTTGCTTTTAAATACTCATTATAGCACTCTATTATTTCTGATAAATCAGATTGTTCTTTAGATAATTTAGCGGTTTTTGTAACATCACTTATAACTTCTGGTTTAGTTAATTCACTAGTTATAAATTCGTTTCTTTGCTTTATAGCATCTAATCTTTGAAACATCTATTCTTCCATCTCTTCTTCTGTTACTACAACTAAATCCTCTAAATCATCCATTTCATCATCCGTGGCTTCGAAATCATCTATGTTACTCTCGATTGAATCATCTTCTGTTTCTTCAACAACTTCTTCATCTTCGTCTTCTTCATCTTCTTCATCAATGATGGTTTTTACGGAATGAAACTCTTTTAAATCCCACTTTCTACTATCTAAAAGCAAGAATCTTTTATCAGTAGTTAAGTTTGTATAAAATTCGCCAATCATATCCATCATGTTATCATCATTTATTTTAAGCAACTTGCATACTTCGCCAAACAAAACTGGCGTCGTTTTAGGTTTTTTTTCTTCTTTTAATAATTCATAAGCTATATCAGTATATGATAATAATTCCAATTCCTCTAAAGGCATTTTTTTAACATTCATTATTAATTCCTCCTACATTTTATCAGGTGCAGCAACACCAATAAGCCTTAAGGCATTTTTTATTGTTATTTGAACGGTCTTTATCAAACCTAATCTTTGTGATGACAAACTTCTATCATCAGTTAATATTCTATGTTTTCCATAATAATTATGGAACAAACATGCTAAATCATACACATAATTTGTAATTAAATAAGGTTCTTTTTTTATGGCAGAAGTCTCTACCACATCAATGAATTCATAAACCTTAAGTAAAAGCGCTTTAGAATCAGCATCCATTATATCTTTAACATTAGTATTAATATCAATATTATTTTGCATAGCCTCTTTTAAAATCGAACATATCCTAGCATGTGCATATCCAACATAGAAAAATGGGTTATCATTTGATTTTTTAACAGCTAAATTTATATCAAAATCCATTTGACCATCTAAACTTCTTGTTGCGAAAAAATATCTTGCAGAGTCTTTACCAATTTCATCAACTAGTTCTGATATGGTTATGTTGTCACCTATTCTTTTACTCATTTTCACAATATTTCCACCTTTAAGTAACCTAACCATTTGAAGGAGCCTTACTTCTAACTTATCTTTATCATAACCTAAAGCTTCTATGCTTGCTTTAAGTCTTGATACATAACTATGATGATCTGCTCCAAACACATCAACTAATTCATCAAATCCTCTATCAAACTTATCTAAATGATATGCAATATCTGGTACTAGATATGTATAACTACCATCAGATTTAATTAAAACTCTATCTTTATCATCTCCATATACGGTAGTTTTAAGAAACACTGCATTATCCTTTTTATATATTAAATCCTTTTCATCTAAAATTTTTAAAGACTGTTCTATTCTCCCTTTGGCACGTATATCCTTTTCTGATGTCCACACATCAAATTCTACTCCAAAATTAGATAAATCTGTTTTTATTATGTTAAGAAGGTAATCAACTGCTACTTTTTTAAAATATTCTAAATTTGTTTCTAACTTATCTTTACCATGATTATCCTTAATAAATTTAGCTATATCAATTATCTCTTTCCCATAGTATCCGTCTTCTGGCATATTTTCTTGCAGACCACACAACCCCTTATATCTTTCCTTAACAGATATTCCAAGATTATTTATTTGATTACCAGCATCATTTATATAATATTCTTTAGTAACATCATATCCTGCAAACGTAAGAACATTAGCTAAATTTGAACCATATGCAGCTCCACGTGCAGTACCCAGGTGCAAAATTCCTGTTGGATTAGCACTAACAAACTCTATATCAATCTTTTTTTTATTTCCTATTTCGCTTTTTCCATAATCTTCATTTTTATTTATTACGTTTTTTATACCGCTAAAAACATATTTATCATTTAGATAAATATTAATAAATCCAGGCCCTGCTATATCTATTTTTTCTATTTCTTTATTTTTCTTAATTGCTTCTACTAAGTTTTTAGCAATACTAACTGGATTATCATGTAATAATTTAGCAAGTTGCATAGCAATATTACTTGAAAAATCTCCGTTTTCACGTTTTTTAGGAATTTCAACAACTATTCTTTCTTTATCAAATTCAATGGATAATTCCTTTAATGCTAAAAAAATAATATCTTTTATTTTTTGTTTTAAGTTCATTACAAATCGCTCCATTCTAAGTTATAAGTAAAACTATCACTAAATTCATTATTCATAAACAAATCATATTCTATTTTAATAAAATTATCATTTATTTTTAGACTTTTTGTCTTAGTTTCTATTTTTATTTTTATATTTAAATCCTTAATCAAATAAAAACTAATTAATGATTTACCTTCCTCAAATTCTAAATTGAGCTTTATGTCTTTGTTTTCCTTTCTTAATAAAACTTTTTCTGAATTTATAGATACACAAATTAAAGAACCATTATCGTTATAAGTTATATCGTTATCTTTTTTTAACGCTAATTTGTTTTCTGTTACATATTTATTTTCCTTTGAGAAAATAACCGCTTTAATCTTTATTTTAGACATAAAAACACCTTTAAAATTTTCTAGTGTCAATATAGCATAGAAAAGAAAAAAGGTCAACAAAATACTAATATTTTATGCTTTTTTAGCAATAATAAAATTAGAAAGAAGGCGAATTATGAAAAAAATCAAAATAATCTCAAAAATAATAATCGCCTTAATGCTTATTTTTTGTGCAAGTTATTCATTAATATTTTTATATGCTAAATATAGTTCTAAAATAGATATAGAAAACTCTAATAGTATATATATGTATGATAAGGATGATAAAAGTTTTTATGAAGGTAATAATGGTACTAAAAAATGGATTAAACTAAAAGATATATCTAAGTATTTAATTAATGCAACAATATATTCAGAAGATAAAAATTTTTATAATCATAATGGCTTTGATATTCCAAGAACAATAAAATCTTTGTTTATAAATATTAAGTCAAAAGATTTAACACAAGGAGCTTCTACAATAACACAACAGTATGCAAGAAACTTATTTTTAACTTTTGAAAAAACATGGTCAAGAAAAATAAAAGAGGCTTGGTATGCTTTCAAACTTGAAACTCAATATTCAAAAAACGAAATACTAGAAGGATATTTAAATACTATCAATTATGGAAATGGGATATTGGGAATAGAAAACGCGTCCTTATATTATTTTAATAAATCCGCTAAAGACTTAAATCTAGCAGAAGCAACTATGTTAGCTGGTATTCCAAAATCACCTGACAATTATTCTCCATTAAATGATGAGATAGCTGCAAAAAAAAGACAAAAGGAAATTCTAAAAGCAATGGTTAATAATAAAATAATATCGCAAAAAACAATGAATGAAACCTTAAGTGTAAAACTAACATACTACGGAAAAAAAGAAAACTTAAATTTATCTACTTTAATGTATTATCAAGATGCTGTTATAAGGGAATTACAAGATCTTAAAATAGTAAGTGAGGATTCAATAAGACAGGAGGGTCTAAAAATATATACTAATTTAGATATTAACGCGCAAACAGCATTAGAAAACGCAATAAAAAATAATTTAGAAGGAAAAGATGAAATGCAAACATCCTCAGTTGTAATTGATCCCAATTCAGGAGCAGTAATTGCTCTAACTGGTGGTAAAGACTACTCTAAATCACAATATAATAGGGCCGTTCAATCAAAAAGACAAGTTGGAAGTGCAATGAAACCCATTTTATATTACGCTGCTTTAGAAAATGGATTAACCGCTGCAACTACCTTTTTAAGTAAACCAACTACTTTTTCCTTAGGTAACGGACTAACTTATTCGCCAAATAATTATGGTAATATATATCCAAATGACAAGATAACAATGGCCCTTGCAATATGTTATTCAGATAATATATATGCAATTAAAACTCATCTTTTTTTAGGTGAAAATATGATGATAAAATATGCAAAAAAAATGGGAATAACAAGTAAACTACAAGCTAATGCATCTCTTCCGCTTGGAACTAATGAATTATCAATTTTAGAATTTACAAACGCATATGCAACACTTGCAAACACCGGGTATAGTGTTAAAGAACACCTAATAAACAAAGTAGAAGATGGAAATGGTGACATCATATATGAACATAAGCAAAAAAAGGATAAAGTATTAAATAAATCATATACATATATATTAAGTGAATTACTTTCAAATACATATAATATAAGTTTAAAAAGTTATACTTCTCCAACTTGTGCATCAATTGCACCAAAACTAACTAAAAAATACGCTGTTAAAAGCGGAACTACCGATTATGATTTATGGACCGTAGGATATAATCCAGATGTTGTCGTTGGGGTTTGGACTGGATACGATGATAATAGAAAACTATCTAGTAAAGAATATAAATATGCAAAAAACATATGGGCAGACACAATCGAAAACTATCTTAGAGATAAAGATGCTAAATGGTATGAAAAACCAGATAACGTAGTTGGTGTATTAACGGACATTAACACTGGTAAAGTAGCTACTAATGATTCAAAATTAAAAACCATTTTGTATTATATAAAAGGAACTGAACCAGGTTATAAAAGTAAAAACAAAAACTTAAAAAAAACAACTACTAAAAAAACGACTACCAATTAGTCGTTTTAACATTATATACTACCTTTACCAGAATTAATGTTTTTTTGTTCATTAAGTATCTCCAAGCCTCTTTGTTTTATTTGTTCTGGTGTTGCGGTAGGACCAAGTTCATCCATTGCCATATTAATTGATGCGGTTGCTAGGGTATTATTAGCATCTTGCACTGCTACTTGATTATCTATAGTATTAACATCAGGGTAAGCCTGTGTAATTTTATCTTGCATTTCTTTTTTAGATTCTTTAATCTGTAGTAATTCAGATAAATCTGCTAACCTAGCATCAGCAGCCTTAACATTTACCAAAGAAATTAAATAATTTTGATGAGCTAAAA
>CANRHO010000011.1 GCA_947630435.1 uncultured Bacilli bacterium | reverse complement strand
AAACAAGAAACTACGAAGATAAAGATGGTAAACGTGTTTATGTAACCGAAGTTGTTGCGGATCGTGTTCAGTTTTTAGATTCTAGAAATTCTTCAAATTCACAAAATGTTAACGATAATAATGATGTATCACCAGCTGATTTTCAAAATGAAACCGAAAATACTTCTTCAGAAACAAATGTTTCAGATGATGTTTTTGCGGATTTTGGCAGCAGTATAGAAATTAGTGATGATGACATTGCGTTTTAATCTAAATTAAGTAAAGGAGGAATAAAATGGCAGAGTTCTTTAGAAAGAAAAAGAAAATTTGTCAAATGTGTGCTGGTAAAAGCGTAGATTATAAAGATCCTGAAATTTTAAGAAAATATATAAATGAAAAAGGAAAAATTTTACCAAGAAGAGTAACTGGGGCTTGTTCTAAGCACCAAAGACATATTGCACAACAAATTAAAAGAGCTAGAATGATAGCTTTACTACCATTTACAAAATAATTAAAGGAAGCATAAATTATATATGTGCTTTCTTTTCTTTTAAATAATTAATAAGTATGTTATAATATTCATGCAAGATTAATTAGAAAGGTGGGCTAATTATGAAGGTTATATTTACAAAAGATGTTAAAGGACAAGGAAAATCTGGAGATATAAAAGAAGTAAAAGATGGGTATGCTAAAAACTTTTTGATAAAAAATGGGTATGCGGTTTTATATACTCAAAGAAGTAAAGAAATATTAGAAATTAACAATAAAAATAAATTAGCTAAAGAAGCTTTAGAAATAAAAGAATACGAAAAAATAAAAAAAGAATTAAAAGAAAAAGTATTAGAATTTAAAGTTAAAACAGGAAAGCAAGATCAAGTGTTTGGTATTATATCAACAAAACAAATAGCAAATGAATTAGAAAAATTAGGATATAAAATAGATAAGAAAAAAATAGTTTTAGAAGAACCTATTAGTTCATTAGGGTTCCATGAGGTAAAAATAAACCTCCATAAAAAAGTTCAGGCTACGGTTATGGTAGAGTTAATTAAACAAAAGTAAAGGAAGTGATAAAATGGCAGAAAGAAAAATACCAGAGTCAATTGAAGCTGAAAAGGCTGTATTAGGCTCTGCCTTTTTATCAAAGAACGCGCTACAAAAAATTTGTGATGAGTTATCTGTAGAACATTTTTATAACGAGGCTAATGCTAAAATATTTGAAACACTTTGTGAGTTAAATGAAACCTCATCTCCAATTGATTTGACGATTGTTATAAATAAGTTGAGTGATAAAAAAATTTTAAGTCAAATTGGAAACGTTGAATATTTATCAGAGATAGTAGATTCAGTACCAAGCGCATCAAATGTTGATTATTATATAAACATATTAAAAGAAAAAATGGTTGGCAGAAAAATTATTGAAACGGCTACAGAAATTGCTAATGATGCATATTCATCAGAAGATTCGATTTATGAAGTATTGGATAATGCTGAAATGAAAATGCTTAGAATTGGAAACATGCGTAAGACAACTGAGTTTCAAAGAATTCAAGATGTAGCATATAAAGAGCAAGCTAATTTGGAAAGGTTAGCTGAGCAAGGATCAGAAATAACTGGTCTTGCAACTGGTTTTTTTGACTTTGATAAACTAACTGCTGGATTACAACCTAGTCAGTTCATAATTATTGCGGCTCGTCCTGCTATGGGTAAAACGGCTTTTGTTTTAAATTTAGCAACTTATGCAGCATTACATAGCGATAAGTCAGTTGCGATATTTAATTTAGAAATGAGTGCCGAACAATTAGCTAACAGAATTCTTCAATCACTAGGGCAAATAAATGGTAGTAAAATGCGTACTGGAAGATTAGAACATAATGATTGGAAAAGATTAAATGAAGCTATTAGTCAATTATCTGATGTAAATCTTTATTTAGATGATACACCTGGAATAACCGTCGGAGAAATAAGATCTAAATGTAGAAGGTTAAAAAATTCTGATAAAGGATTAGGATTAGTTGTAATAGACTATTTACAACTAGTTGCAGGCCCATCTAATTCTTCATCTAATAGACAACAAGAAGTTTCGGAAATTTCAAGAAGTTTAAAGACGATGGCTCTTGAATTAGGGGTTCCTGTAATTGCGGCCGCTCAGTTATCCCGTGCGGTAGAATCACGTGAGGAAAAAAGACCAATAATGAGTGATTTAAGAGAATCTGGTTCTATAGAGCAGGATGCGGATATCGTATCATTTTTATATAGAGATGATTATTATAATAAAGAAGCCAGAAGAGATGATAACTCTAGCATAACGGAGTTTATAATTGGAAAAAACAGAAGTGGTCCTACTGCAACAATTGAATTATTATTTAAAAAAGATACTTCTACATTTGTTAATTTTCAAAGAGAAAGTGGTGAGTAATAATGTCAAAAGTAATAAAAACGGGGTTAACTTATATTTTTGCAATAACTTTTTCGATAGTAATATTCATGTTTGTTCACTTTGCAAACAGATATCAACTTAATCCTAAAGAAGTTTATAAAGTTTATTTGGATGGTAAATCAATCGGAAACATAAAAAATAAAGAAGAACTTGAAGAATATATAAATGATGAACAATTAGATTTAAAACAAAAATATAACGTTGATAAAGTATTTATTCCATCTGGTGTAGATATTCAAAAATGCACGACTTATGAAAAAGATGTTTTAACTGCAAAACAAGTTAACAATATTATTAAAAAAGAAAAACCATTTACGATTGAAGGGTATAAAGTAACGATTAAATCTAATACCGAAGGTGAAGATAACATAGTATTAAACGTACTTGATAAAAACATATTTGATAAGGCAATTAGATCAGTAGTTAATGCTTTTGTACCAAGTGAAGACGTAAATAATTATGAAAATGATACCCAACCAGAGATAAAAGAAACGGGCACACTAATAGAAGATATATATATAGATCAAGACATAACCATAAAACACGGGTACATTTCTACAGATGAGGAGATATTTACTGACGAAAAAACGCTTACAAAATATTTAATGTTTGGTGAGTTAAAAGAAGATCAATATTATACTGTAAAAGAAGGAGACACCATTGATTCAATAGCATATAATAATAAATTAGCAACTGAAGAATTTCTGGTCGTTAATCCAGAGTTTACTAGTGCTAATAATTTATTATCAGTAGGACAACAGGTGAAGATTGGTCTTATAAATCCAATTGTTGATGTTGTTGTAGAAACACATAATGTAATAGACCAGGAAAGTAAGTATGAAACAATTACAGAAGAAGATGGTTCTTTGGCTTATGGAACCGAAAAAGTTATTACTGAAGGACAAAACGGTATGGATAGATTAACAACAAAAATAAAAAGTGTTAATGGTGAAACAACTAACGTGGTAATAGTAAGCTCTGAGACATTAACTCCTTCTGTTAGTAAGGTTGTAAAAGTTGGAACCAAAGTATATTCTGGTGGTGGAACTCCAGCAATGGTCGGATCTTGGGCATGGCCTACTATTTCTAAATATTATATTTCAAGTCACTTTGGATATAGATGGGGAAAAATTCATGAGGCCTTGGACATAGCAGGTAGTGGAGAAGGATCTCCAATATTTGCCGCTGGTCCAGGAACAGTTGTTACATCTCAAAATAAAGGTAGTTTAGGAAATCATGTAACTATTAAACATGCAAACGGATATTACACTTTATATGCTCATATGAGTTCAAGATTAGTATCAGTTGGTCAAACAGTAGAGAAAGGTCAACAAATAGGTACGATGGGCCACACAGGATTTGCAACAGGAACCCATTTACACTTTGGTTTGTATTATAATGGTATGCCTTATCGAGACGGCACTCCAATGGATCCTATGATTTTATATAAATGATGAAGTTATCAGTATTATCAAGCGGTAGTAAAGGTAATTGTGTATTAATACAAACCAGTAATACTAAGATTTTAATTGACCTTGGTGTTACTAAAACTTATGTAGAACAAAAGTTAGAAGAGTTAAAAGTGGATCCGAGACAAATAGAGGCAATATTAATAACACATACCCACGTGGATCATATACAAGGATTAAAAGTATTTTTAAAAAAATATCATCCTAAATTATATGTAAATAAAGTTATATTAAGTTTACTAAACGAATATATAGAAGATTTTGATTATGAATTGTATGAAACCTCTGTCTTTACTATTAATGATATTTTAGTAGAAGTTATTAAAACGTCCCATGATGCTAAAGGTTCGGTAGGATTCATAATAAAAAACGATGATAAATCACTTGTATACATAACTGATACAGGTTATATAAATAATAAATATTTTAGTAAATTAACAAATCATAATTTATATATAATGGAAAGTAATCATGATATAAAGATGCTTATGAATGGTAGATATCCATTTCATCTAAAGCAAAGAATTTTAAGTGATAAAGGACATTTATCTAATACGGATGCTGCTTATTATTTATCAGAATTTATTGGAAAAGATACAAAAACAATAATTTTAGCCCATTTAAGTGATGATAATAATACATATGAAACAGCATTAAACACTTTGAAAGATACATTGGTTAAGACAAAAAAAAGCGTTGACAAAATAATAATAGCAAAACAAAAGCAAAGAACGGATTGGATAGAAGTATGATCAAGATAATATGTGTAGGAAAAATTAAAGAGCGTTATTTTATTGATGCGATAAAAGAGTATAAAAAAAGAATATCAAAGTATGTTAAGCTAAGCATAGTTGAATTGCCAGATTATAACTATGATGTTTTAAAAACAATTAAATGCGAAGGAGATAATATACTATCCAAGATAGATGATAAAGATTTTGTTATTACCTTAGATATTAAAGGTAATAAGTTAAGCTCAATGAGTTTTTCTGATTTCATCGATAAAAATTTAAATAAAAACATTACTTTTATAATAGGTGGCTCTTATGGTTTATCAAAAATGGTAAAACAAAGAGCTAATTATTCTCTATCTTTTTCCGATTTAACTTTTCCACATCAATTATTTAGAATAATTTTATTAGAACAGATATATAGAGCATTTAAAATAATAAACAATGAGAGTTATCATAAATAACTCCTTTTGTTTATTATTTTTAATATATGTGCTATAATAGTGACCAAAAGGAAGTGGTAATGTGAAAATTGCAACTTTTAACGTAAAAAATAAAACGGCTAGTAAGATATTAAGATTAAAACCTAGCGCATTAGAACGTTTTCGATTGAATGTTGATTTAATAAAAAAATCAGATTCAGATATAATAGGATTACAGGAAGTAACTGCTGATGAGTACCTGTTATTAAAACAAGAATTTGGAAATACTCATGATTTTTATGGAGATTTTAGAAAAAGTCCAGTTTTTACTAATGAGGCTTGTCCTATTATGGTAAAAAAAGGATTAGGTACTGTTACTAATTCGCAAACTTTTTCTATATCAAATGATATAAATAAAATAGGTAAGAAATATTTCGGTGCTTTATTTCCTCGTATTTCAACTTTTATATATTTTAATCATGAAAAAGATATGTATGTAATAGGTAACATGCACATAGACAACTCTAAAATTATTCAAACAAAAACGTTTGCTCAAAATGGACCTATTCAAAAAATATTGGATAAATGTGTTAAGAAAGAATCAAATATTATTCTAATGGGTGATATGAATTCAGAACTAAGTGGTTCATTATATGATTTTTCTTATAGAAACTCTTTAATTGATGCTTTAGAGCCATTGGGTAAAACTTATAAACCACTTAATTTGTCTATCGACCATATATTATATAAAGATGATTTAATGACATCAATGGATGCCAAAACATTTACTAATAAAGGAAGTGATCATAGCCTTATTATGGTTAATATAAATAAAAGGAGAGGTTAGTTTGTTTCATAATAATTGGGATAATATTTTACATGATGAAATGCAAAAAAGTTATTTTAAGTATATTAAAGATTTTATTAAAGAAGAAAGACTTTCTAAAACAATATATCCACCTGCTCAAGATTTATTTAACGCGTTTAAATTAACTGATTTTAATGATATTAAAGTTGTAATATTAGGCCAAGATCCGTATCATGGTGAAAAAGAAGCAATGGGACTATCCTTTTCTGTTAGAAGAGGAGTTAGAACCCCGCCATCTTTAAAAAATATATTTAAAGAATTACATGATGATCTAGGAATAACTAGAACGGATACAGACTTATCAGATTGGGCAAAGCAAGGTGTATTTTTACTTAATACTGTCCTTACTGTTGAAAAGGATAAGGCTAATTCTCACAAAGGTGTTGGATGGGAAATATTTACTGATTTTGTTATAAAACAAATAAATGATAAATTAGAAAACGTTGTATTTATACTTTGGGGAAGACAAGCTAAAGACAAGAAAAGGATTATAACTAATCCTAGCCATTATATAATAGAATCAGCTCATCCTTCACCTTTATCAGCTTATAATGGTTTTTTTGGAAGTAAGCCATTTTCTAAAACAAATAATTATTTAAGAAAACATAATAAAAAGGAGATTAAATTTTAATCTCCTTTAATATTTAAAATCGTTATAATCTGAATCTCCTAAGCTTTTGCTATCAAAAAAAAGTTTTTCTTTTCTCCTTTTTATTAAAGTTGTAATTATCAATGGAAATTGTTTAATAAGTTTATTATATTTTTCCGCGTTATCATTATAGTAGTTTTTATACGCGTTAAGTAAGTCTTCTGTTTCTGTTATTTTAAATGCTATCTTTTGAAATTCCTCATCCTTTTGAAGTTGCTGGTATTTATCTTTGATAAGATGAAATTCACTAATATAAACTAGTAATTTTCTATCTAATTCCATCATATTTACGTTTTTATCTTCTAATTTAGATAGTCCACTATATATTTCTTTATCAGTGCTGGTAATTCTTTTAATTATTAATTCAGAATCTTTTATTAATTCTTTTCTCTTAATTAACGTGCTACTAATTTTTTCTTCTATATCATTTAATTTTATACTTAAAAAGATAATTTTATCATGATAAATGTTATAAATTATTAGTATTAAACTAATTATTAATACAGTTATTATAATAATCATATTACTTACCTCTATTCTAATTTAAATTATAGCAAAAGTAGATAATATTTACAAGATAATAAAATTAATTATTAGGATAGTATTCAGGACTATAGTTTATTTTTTCATCGAAATCAACATAATTCAAATAGATCATAAGAAGTAAATACCACCTTCCGGTTTTAGGATCACTTACAATTATATGATCCCTTCCAGCGGCTTCTATAATTCCAGTAAAAGTTTTGTCCCTCCATTCTACTGAATCTGGAAAAGACATATAAAAAGTTGCTAGTTTACCTTTGTTAAGTCTTAATATGTTTTCTATGTAAGATTGTTCTATATCTAACATATTATTAGTGGCTTGCATGGTTGCTAAGTTGTTGTTGCTACTATTATTAGTTGCTAAGCTTGGCATTGATGCTAATCCGCCGGTAGCAGTTTGTTGCAACCCACTTGTACTTATATTAGGATAAGTGGGATTTGAATAATAATTTGTATTCATATAAATTCTCCTTTTTTAATAATTCAATTAAACATATGATTGAATTAAAATAATTATACATGGTATAATTAATAAGGAGATGATAGAATTGAAAGTAAAAGTAGGTGTATCAGCAAGACATGTTCATGTAACAAAAGAAGACGTAGAGATTTTATTTGGAAAAGATTATAAACTAACTAAAAAAGTTGATTTATCTCAAAAAGGACAATACGCATGCAATGAACAGGTTACCTTAAAAGCAGAAAAAGGTATTATTGAAAAAGTTAGAATACTAGGTCCAGAACGTAGCAAAACACAGGTAGAAATTTCAAAGACTGATTCATTTACTCTTGGAATTGATCCTCCTGTTAGAAATTCAGGTGATTTATCTGATGCAGCAAAAATAACGATTATTGGTCCAATGGGAAGCATAACGAAAAACGTTGCAATAATAGCAGCAAGACACATACATGCTACTAAAGACGATGCAAAAAAATATGGTTTTGAAGGTAAAGATTTTGTATCCTTGGTAGTAAAAGGCCAAAAAGGTGGAATACTAGAAAATGTATATGTTAGATTAAATGATGATTTTTCGTTAGAAGTACATTTGGATACGGACGATGCTAATTCGTTTTTAATTAAAAATGGAGATGAAGCAGAAGTAATAGTAAAATAAAAAAGGGATGATTATATGAAATATGAGTTTAAGTCTGGTATAGATGAAAAAGAATATAATGAATTTGTTTTGAATTTTCCATCAACTTCATTTATGCAAACAGTTAATTGGTCTAAAGTTAAATTAGCCTGGGAACATGATTTTGTTGGAATGTATAATGATGATAAGTTAGTTTGTGCTGCAATGATATTAAAAAGAAGATCATTTTTTAATAAAAAATTATTTTACATTCCAAGGGGTTTTGTAATTGATTATGAAGATAAAAAATTACTAGACAAGTTTGTTACAAATATAAAAAATTATGCTAAAAAAAATAAAGCAATAGATGTTAAAATAGACCCATTTATTTGTTTTAATGAAGATAACATTCAAAATATAAAAAAGAATAAGGGTATAGAAATAAGAAAAACATTTACTACCAATACGAAAAACGTAGTTAAGAACTTAGAAGAAGTGGGATTTAAACACGGTGGATATGAAAAGAAAGTAAACGCGTATATTCAACCTAGGTATACCATGGCAATTTCTTTAAAGGATAAGGATGGTAATGTTTATGATAAGGAATCTTTAAGAAGAACCTTTCCTAAAAATACTAGAAATTATATAGGAACTTATCAAGAAGAGCGTGGTGTGGAATTTAGCTTTTCAACCGATCCAAAAGATGTAACCGATTTAGTAAGTGTTCTTCGTTGCACAGAAGAAAGGCAACATATTGCACTTCGAAGTGAAAATTATTTTAAAAAAGTTATGGAATGTTTTCCTGATAATGCCGTTTTGTTTTTTGCGAGAGTGGACATAGATAAATATATAAAGTTTTTAAAAAAAGACATGAAAGAACATGAGAATAAAAAAGAATTTTGTGAAAAACAAATAAGGGAAGCTGAAGATGTAAAAAGAGAATTTGGTCCAAAACCACTTGCTGGTGCAACGATAGTTATGATGCCAACTTGTAAAACGGGAATAAAAACAGCTTCATTTTTATATGCTGGAACTAATACTAAAATATTGCCATCGCTTAAAATAACTAATGGTCTTATGTTTTATAGGTTATGTTATTGTTTAGAAAGAGGCTGTGATTATTGTGATTTAGGTGGGGTAGATGGGTCTTTAGAAGATCATTTATCAACGTTTAAGTCCAAATTTAATCCTAACGTGTTAGAATTAGTTGGTGAGTATGATCTAGTTATAAATAAAATATATTATTCGTTATTTAACTTAGGAATGAAATTACTTAAATTTATGCGATCTAAAAGATAGTTTGGTCTATCTTTTTTATTTTTCACAATTAATCAAAAAACTTGATGGGATATACGATATTATCAACATAGGAAAGTATGTTGATGCATAAAAAAAGAAAAAACAAATAACGAAATTAATAATGCATTTAATGATTATATGAATGAAGTTAAAAAACTTGATACAAAAGGCAAAAGAGAAGAGTTATATGACTCATTAATGAATTTAGAAAATAGTATTGTAGAGTTACCAAGTATGGAAGGAATACAGCTTCACTATTTACAAAATAAAGAAATAAATGCTTTATATAATGAAAATTTGAATGAAGATGATTTTTTAGAAGCAATGTTAGTATATTTTGAAATGATAAAAAATATGGTTGGAGAGTATTTGATTTCCAAACAATAAAAATAATTAATTGATATTAAGTATTTTAGTTGATTTATTTTCTTAATATGTTATAATAACAATCACATGAAAGGAAAATTAGTATAATGAAAAGTAGTAATATTAAAAAACAACAAAATACTAAGTTAGAAAGTATTATTAAATATGCAAATGAACAGGAAAAGAAGAGAAGTAAATCTTATCCAAAATTCACTGATTTAAATACGAAAAAGGATTCTAAAGGATATTCAAAAGTTAACACTAAACGTGTTGGAAACTAAAAAAGAAACTATAAAAATGTTTCTTTTTATTATATAATAAATTTAGTTTGGAAGTGATTATGTGTTTAAAATTGGCAATGTTAAAATAAAAGAAAACGTCTGCTTAGCTCCTATGGCAGGAGTTTGTAATAGTGCTTTTAGAAGAATAGTAAAAGAAATGGGATGTGGGCTTTTATATGCTGAGATGGTAAGTGATAAAGCGTTAGTTTATGATAATGAAAAAACTATGAAAATGCTTTATATGACAGAAGAAGAAAGACCAATTGCACAACAAATATTTGGTAGTGACAAAGATAGTTTTGTTAAAGCAGCTATTATAGTGGAAAAAACCATGCATCCGGATATTATTGATATAAATATGGGATGCCCTGTACCTAAGGTAGCGATTAAATCTCAAGCAGGTTCTGCTTTGTTAAAAGATCCTGATAAAATTTACGAAATAGTAAAAGCGGTAAAAGAAGCTGTAAGTGTTCCAGTAACAGTAAAAATAAGAAGTGGATGGGATAAAAACAGTATAAATGCAGTTGAAGTTGCAAAAATATGTGAAAAAGCTGGTGCTGATGCTATAGCTATTCATCCTAGAACACGTAGCCAGGGGTACACAGGAAAGGCAGACTGGAAAATAATAAAAAAAGTCAAAGAATCTGTATCGATACCTGTTATAGGTAATGGTGATATATTAAATGTTAAGGATGCTGAAAGGATGTTTAAAGAAACTGGTTGTGATGCTGTTATGATAGGAAGGGGTTGCTTAGGGAATCCATATCTTATAAAACAAATAATAACTTTTTTAAAAACCGGAAAAGAAATTGATGATCAATTACCAATTGATAAAATGAAAACATGTTTAAAACATTTTGAATATTTACTTCAAATAAAGCCTGAAAAAGTTGCAGTGCTTGAAATGAGAACACATGCATCATGGTATCTTAAGGGATTACCAAATGCCATTTGTATAAAAAAAAGATTATATGAGATAAAAACAAAAGATGAATTTATTACTCTAATAAATGAATATATGGAAAACTTATCCAAAAATATGTTATAATTTAATTGTAGGACAAAGTTTAGTAATGGTGCATAATACTATTACTTTGTTCAATATATATAGGAGGAAAAATGAAGAAATACAATTTATTTAAGGTTTTAGGAATAACTGTATTTGTTGCGTGGATACTTACCTTGATAATACCTGCTTCATATGTTGACTATAATGGTAACATAACTACTGATACAATATCTGCAGTAGGTATATGGGCATTACTTTCAAATTTAAGTATTTCTATATCTTATTTTAATGGTATAGCGATATTTTTGATAGCGGTTGCGTGTTTATATGCAGTTTTATCTAAAATGGAAGTTTATAATAATTTTGTTAAAAAAACAGCATCTTTATTTCAAAATAAAATTGGGCTTTTAGTTACGATTTCAATCATTTTGTTTGGTGTTTTAGGATGCGTTGTAAGTGATGCAATAATATTAATAGTGTTTATTCCGTTCGTATATCAAGTTATGAAAACATTACAAGTTGATAAAAAAGTTATTTTATCTTCAACTATTATTGCAACATTAGTAGGTTCTATGTGTGGAATTTATAATAGTACTTTATTTGGTATGTTAAGTATAAAAGTTAACACACTTTTATTAGTGAAACTTATTGTACTTGTAATTTCTTTAGCAGTATTAATCTTTTTCACTGCACCAAGAAAAACAAAAGAAGCTAAAAAGGAAGTTACAAAACTTGTAAAGGAAGAAAAGAAAGAAAAAACAAAAGAAACATCCATTAAAAAAAGTAGCAAACCAGCAACTACTAAAAAGCAAACTACAAAAAAAACACCACAAAAGGCTACTACTAGAAAGAAGGTGGCTAAATAATGAAGGATTCTAATAGAAAAGTAAATAAAGTTGTTTATGCAATATTAACACTTTTATTGGGTACTTTTGGTATAAATAAGTTTTACGCTGGTAAAATAAAAGCAGGTATATTAAGTATATTATTTTGTTGGACATTAATTCCTACAATTTTATCAGTAGCAGAATTTATAACAGTATTAACTGAAAAGAAAGATAAAGATGGTAAAATTCCAGTAAATTCTAGTAGAAGAACTAATGTTTTATTTGCGGTAAGTTTAGTTATCTTTGTATTATTTATAATAGGATCAATTATTCCTTGGGAATCACTATTTACTAAGTTTACAATATTTACCGATTTTAATACTTGGTTAGGTGATATTAAAATTGGAAATTATAACATATTTAGTAATATAATAGGATCACCTGTAAAATTAGATAGTACAACTGGTTCAACTAGTGGTGTTATAAATGCATTTGGTTCTTGGACTATTACTGATGTTGCAATATTTCTATTGATAATTACCGCTGTAATAGCATTGTGTTCAAAAATCAAATTCAATGATTTTATCGCTGCACAAACAGAAGGTATAAAGAAAATTTTACCAGTTGCTATAACCGCAATGCTTATAAGCATAGTATTAGTTATAATGGTAACGTCTGGGGTTAATGTTACAATTGCTAATTGGATATTATCTTGGGCAAAAGGATTTAACATAGCAACCGCAACACTATCATCAATTGTTGGAAGTGTTATAACGGGGGATTTCTATTATTTCACATCAACAATAGGACCTGTATTCACATCATTAATTTCTAATACAGATTATTATGGTGTTATAGCATTAATAATGCAAGGTATTTATAATTTAACTATGATTATAGCACCAACGTCAGTTGCGCTTATAATAGGGTTATATTATTTAGATATTCCTTATGGAAAATGGTTTAAATATATTTGGAAAGTATTATTATCATTATTAATAATTATAATAATTACTTCTATAATAGTTTTTGCATTAGTATAATTTAGTGATTAAAAAATATAAAACTACATAATAAACATTTCTTTAAATTTGTTTGTTATGTAGTTTTTTAAATCTTTTTTATACCTGTTTTAAAACATTGACCGTAAAACGTGCATGTGATATTATAAACATGATAAATAATAAAGAAGTAGGAGAATAAAAAATGGAAAAAGAAAGAAGAATAAGAATACTTAGTATAATAGCATTAGTAATAGCAGTACTAGGTTTAACAATAGCATTTGCATCTTTATCTACAACACTTAAAATAAATGGAGGAGCAAAAGTAGATGCCGCAACATGGGATGTAAAATTTGAAGAGTTAAGTAGTGCTAGTACAACAGGATCAGCAAGTGAAATAGAAAGTCCAACAATAAGTGAAGATGGAAAAAAAATAGAAAATATGAAAGTGCACTTAACGAAGCCTAAAGATAGCGTAACATATACGGTATATGTAGCAAATAACGGCAGTATAAACGCGGAAGTAACAAGTATAAAAACTCCTACTTTAACAGAAAAACAAAAAAAGTATTTAGAGTTTAGTGCAACATATGAAGATGGAAATCCTATAGAAAATAGTAATATAATAAATGCAGGGGAAAAAGAAAAGGTAATAATAAAAATAAGATTTAAAGAAGAGTTAGAAAAAGAGGACTTACCAAAAGAAGGAGAAGAAATCGAATTAAGTTTTGAAATAGAGTATGTACAAACTGATAATAAGAAAGTATCAACAAGTAAATCAAATACTCCAACTGAAACAGATGACTATATAAAAGAAGGATTAGTATTATATTTAGACGGAATAAATAATACGGGAAAAGGGCATGATAATACTACTAATGTATGGAAGGATTTAAGCGGAAATAGTAATGATGCTACATTACAAAACTATGATAGTCCTACTTGGGATAGTAAGTCTTTATTATTTAATGGAGTAAATCAATATGCACAAATACTTACTCCTTCAAATAATATTCCTATTGGAGAAAGTCCTTATACAATTGAAGTGGTTTTTAAATCAAATAACTTGAACGTCTCTAATGGTCTTTTTAATATTGGTGTTTTTTATGTTCAAACAAAAGGTAATGCGTTTAGAACTTCGGGTAAAGGATTGGATAACTATTATTGGAGCAATGATTTAATTGTACAATGTAATCTTCAAGAAAAAAGAATTTATAATGGATTAACTTTAAATAGTGGCAATAAAAGAAAAATATATCTGAACTCAGAATTACAAAAAGAAGATGTTGCTACTGTAAATACAGAGCTTGGTAATGTGACAGTTGGTTTGACATACCCTCCTTTAAAGGAATATCTTAATGGGAATATATATGCTGTTAGGGTTTATAATAGGGGATTAACGGAATCAGAAATAAAGCATAATTTTGAAATAGATAAATTACGCTTTGGTATAACTAGTGATAATAATAATTAAAATATATGAAGTGTAATATAACATAGAAGAATGTTTGTTCATTCTTTTTTATTTTCTTAAGAAAACTAAGTATACTATTGACTTTTATGGGTAAAATTCATAATATATTATGCAAAGGAGGTTTTGTGTAAAACACAAAAAAGATAAATATGAAAAAAATAAAACAATTTTTAATAGCTTTAATAGTAGGAATATTATTTATTCCAAGCATATATGCATTAAATACTGATAATTATGATAGTAATGCAAATACTGATTTAAATAATCAAAATAGTGTTATATCTAACAATGTAGATGATAATGAAATTAATAACACCGTTGTAAGTGATGAAGTAGAAAACATAAATAACGAAGTGCAACAAATAGATGAAGAAGCTTATGTACAAATAGGAGATAAAACATATATGGATTTACAACAAGCTTTAAATGAAGTTACAAACGGTCAAACGATAAAATTACTTCATAACATTGAAAGTGACAATGGATTTGGAAGAAATTTAGAACAAAGTGCAATTAATTTTACAATTGATTTAAATGGTTTTTCAATTTCTACTAATTCTTCTAACCCAACTTTAACTATTAGTGATGGAAGCACTGTAACGATTATTGGAAGTGGAAAAGTAGAAAACAAAGGAAGTAGTGCAGCTTTACACGTAAAAAAGGGAAAAGTAACTTTAAAAGGTGGAGAATACATATCTTCCGCAAAGGTTCAAGCTACTCAGGTTGGATCTAATGATGTGTTAGATTACGCAAGTGAATTAGTTATTCAAGACGGTGCAACTATAAAGGGTGCGTGTGGTGTATCAGTTGCGGGAACCAATTCTAGTTTAATAGTACAAGGAGGATTAATAGATAGTACTGATGTGGCAATTTCAACCTCATCGTCTGCTAATAACGTAACTGTATCTATTTCAGGAGGAGTAGTAAAAGGACCTACGGGTATAGGATTGTGGTCAAATTCCACATTAAATATAACAGGAGGTACCATTATTGCAGAAGGAATTGGTATAAATTCTAATTATTCTGTAAAAAACTCAAATATTAATATATCTGGAGGAAGTATTACTGGGCAAGTTGGTATATATAAACCTCAAGATGGGAAATTATCAATAACTGGTGGTACAATAACAGGAGAAATAGGTATAGTAGCTCGTCAAGGAGAAATCGAGATAACAGGAGGTACCATTAGAGGTACTGGAAATCCAGATGAAACAATAGGAGTTGGGCACCTTTCTCACAGATTAAAAAAAGGTTCTGCAATAATAGTAGACAATGAAAGTACTAATTATGGTGAAGATATAACAGTTGTTATAACTGGAGGAACATTTGATTCAACATCAGATGATTGTGTGTCTTCTTTTACTGGAGAAGAAGATACTGATGACTTTGATATAAATGGAGGATCTTATAATCATCCACCTAAGAAAGATTATGTACCTGAAGGAACCCCTGAAGTAAACGTAACTCAAGACGGAAATAGTTCATGGCACGTTGGAAATGACGCACAAAAAGCAGTTGATGAGGCGGTAAAAAAAGGAGATGCAATCGTTGACGTATTAGAAGGAGATATAACAGTAGAAGCAGCTCCAGATGGTTTTATTGTCAAAAACTCTGGTAACGGAAACGTTAGTGTAAACGGAAAAAACGTTTCAAAAAACGAAGAGTACGTAGTAAAAAGTAATGATATGCAAAATGTTGATATAACGAATCCTAATACTTCTGATAATATATATATTATGTTTATATTATTAATGGTAAGTGGTTTTGGTATTATATATATAATGAAAAAAGGATTAATTGATGTTAATTAAGCCTTCTTTTGCATATAATATTAAAAATTATGTAAAAAATATGCAATAAAGCATATTTTTAATTTTTTTAAGGGAAATTATAAAAGATATGACTAATAATTAATATGAGAGGACCTATACTTTGGTTAGTTGTTTTCCATCTTTTTAAGTAAAGGTGGTGATGCTTATGAAAAAAGAAATA
>CANRHO010000010.1 GCA_947630435.1 uncultured Bacilli bacterium | reverse complement strand
ATCCCAGTTAACTGCCTGTTCAGGAAATAACCCAGTATGTTTAAAACCCATTTGCTTTATGTTGAAAGTTAAATTCTTGTATTTTATTTGCCATGAATCTGGGACATTACTTATGTTTTCCCAGTGACCCCCACCTTTATTACTTCTAATATATTTAGCATCAGCTTTATTCCATTTTTTATCAAAACTTTTTTTCTTCCAAACAATTTGAGGATCCGGTCTATCTAAAATATACTTACCCCAGCGTTCTAATTTTCTGCCATCAGCCATATCAAGTATTTCATAATCTTTCCAATCATTAGCTATTTTCAAAAACTACCACCTCTAAATATCATTTTACCATTATTAATTTTTTTTTAAAAGTTATATAAAAATAATTTACATATTAATTTTATTTCAAATCTAAATTTCATTTTTAGCACCACCTTCTTATTAAAGACGAATGGAAAACAAAGCTAGTTTTTTTACTATATTCTACTATAACTATTAGACATTTCTTTTTAAATTTCCCTAAAATAATAAAAAAGGATTAAAAATTTAAACCTTTTTGTATTCATCCATGCCCTCACAAATAAAATTATCACAATATTTAATAGCTTTTTGATAATCGTTTTTATTTCTTATTGTCCAACCTAAGATTAATTTATTTTTTCTTTTTCTTTCTACAAAACCATTTGGTAATGCTTTTATGTCATACGAAATAAAATCAGTTTTCAAAACAATATCTGATATCAAGGTTTTAGACAAATTTCTTGATAAGTTATTAATATCTTTATTATTTTTAAAATTACTAGACAATAAACCTCTTATATATTCTTTTCTATTTTTTTTAAACCAATAAACCGATAATAGATTAAAACTTTGAATAGCAAAATCCCCGTTATAATTATCTAATAATTTAGATAATTCTTCTTCTAATTTACCATTATGCTTAATAACCTTAGTTTCTATTAATATTCCTACCTTACCATCAACTAATTTTAGTACCTCAGAAAATAATGGTATCTTATATTTAGTATCGAATAAATTATATTTAAGTAATTCATCATAAGTACAATCTTCAATTATTCTTTTTATTCCGCAAACTCTTTTTAAATCATAATCGTGAAATACAACTAATTTATTATCTTTTGTTAAATGAACGTCTAATTCTATTATGTAATTATTATTAATAGCTTTTTTAAATGCTGGAATACTATTTTCTGGAATACCTTTCTTTATATCATGATAGCCTCTGTGAGCGATTAAAGTATTTTTTAAAAAATTTAATTCTTTCATATAACATCTCCATTTAAATTGTATTTGTTTTTCACTCAAAAAATAATTCAAAAGTCTTTGGAATTTTGCTTACAAATTCCATTTTTTTATTTATTTTAGGATTTAACACTACTAATTTATTTGCATGAAGCATAAGCCTATTTATAGGGCTTTTATTATTACCATATTTTTTATCACCTAATATAGGATGATTAATATCATTCATATGAACCCTTATTTGATTTTTTCTTCCTGTTTTTATTTCAATATCTAACATTGAATACTTTTTATTTTCTTTTATTACTTTATAATTCGTAATAGCCAATTTTCCATTTTTCCTATCGTTTGATGAATAAACAAATAACGTCTTAGTTTGTTTTAAATAAGATTTTATCACACCTTTTTTATTTTCTAAAACCCCATTTACCACCGCAACATAACTTCTTTGTAAAACTAAATTATCCCAATCGTTTTGATACATATATTTTATGTTTTTACTCTTTGCAAACATAACTATTCCAGATGTATCTTTATCCAATCTATGAATTATAAATATTTTTGCTTTCGGATTACTTTTTTTAACGTAATCTGATACCTCATGATACAAAGTTTTTTCTTTTTCCTTTATTGTTGATACCGTAAGTATCCCACTAGGTTTATTTACCACAAGTATTTCTTTATCTTCATATATGATATCTAATTTCTTTTTCTTTTTCATACTTAACCTCTTAAAAAAATTATAACATATTTTCTTATCAAAATATTAAAACAAAAAAACGTTCAGATAAACCAAACGTTTATTATTTTAATGGAAATTTTCTATTATATTAAATTTTTAAAAATAAACCCATTATTTATTATAAATTTATAGTTTTATAAATCATTTTATTTCATTGAATGATTTATAAATATATGAACCTTCTTTTTTTATTAAAACAAATTCATATTTTGGCAATTCATCTTTATATTTTTCAAATAGTTCGTTAGAATTTTTAATTTTATTATTTACTTCATCATATTCTATATCACTAGTTATACTATAAGATAGTTTTTTACTATCAAAAACAGCTTCAATCCCATTACCTTCATTCTTTGGCAAGAATGGTATTAAAGAAAATATAATATGTAATTCATTATTTTTCTTATATGCTTCGTATATCTTATTAGCTTCACTTGGTGTAATATCACCACATTCACAAGATAACTGGGTAAATCCATTTTTTAATTCTGAATAAGCATATATTGTCATAAAATCTGGATTGATCGTTTTTTTAGGAAGATTATTTCCAAATAATTTTTCATATTCTTTATTAACTGTTTCATATTCATAAAAATCAATATCTTCTCCATCATAACATACTCCATCAACATCCCAACTATGACCATCATCTTCTCCAAATGGCTTGATGTCATTACCAAACATTTCCTTACAAGTATAACTTTTCTTTTTAGATTTTGATTTACTTATTGCAAGATAACCTTTGTAATCATCATTCATTTGCGTTTCAACAATATTAAAATAATTTCCATAAACAAATCTATCTAATTCCTTTTTTGCTTCATCAATATTTACTATTTCTTTTTTTGTGTTTTTTACTATTACAGGTTTATTCTTTGTTTTATTATTATTACCTTTAAAATAATACCCCGCAATAAATACTCCTACAATAACTAATAAAACTCCTATTACTTTAAATATATTTCTTATCATAATAGTTTTATTTGATGGCCTACCAACATCATTTTTAAATACTCCCATTTTCTTCTCCTTTTTATTATATATTACATGTTTATAATATCATATATCCCCCCCCAGGTGTCAATATATTTTAGTTGTGGAAACAAATACTTTACAAATGAAAAACAACACTTTCGTGTTGCTTTATTTTATTAATAATTTTCTTTTTTTTGTTCAAAATAGCTTTGTGGATGAGCACATACTGGGCATACTTTTGGAGCTTCATTTCCTACGTATACATAACCACAATTACGGCAAATCCATACCGTTTCATTACCTTTTTTAAACACTAAATCATCATTTACGTTACCAAGTAACTTCATATATCTTTCTTCGTGTTCTTTTTCAATTTTTGCAACTTCTTCAAAAAGGAATGCGATTTTATCAAAACCTTCTTCTTTAGCGGTTTGTGCAAACTCTTTATACATACTTGTCCATTCATCGTTTTCACCAGCTGCTGCTGCTTTTAAGTTTTCTTTTGTAGATGGAACATCACCACCATTTAATAATTTAAACCAAATTTTAGCGTGTTCTTTTTCATTGTTTGCTGTTTCTGTGAAAATTTCAGAAATTTGTTCATATCCTTCTTTTTTTGCTTTGCTAGCAAAATAAGTATACTTATTTCTAGCTTGACTTTCACCAGCGAAAGCAGTCATTAAATTTTTTTCTGTTTGAGATCCTTTTAATTCCATAATTAAACTTCCTTTCATACTATATTAATTAATAATTACTCTTTTAGTATAATTTATGAGTTTTATAATGTCAACATTATTTATCCTGTTTTTTTTCACTTTTATATTTAACCCATTCTTTTAAAAGGGAGTATAAAACAGATGATATAGGAATACTTATAATAACTCCAATGATACCTAGCATACTTCCACCAATTAATGCTGCAATTAAAGTCCATAAAGCAGGTAATCCTACTGATTTTCCTACTATTTTTGGAACCAAAATATTTTCATCTATTTGTTGTAATACAAAAAACATTACAACATACCAAACAGCCTTAATAGGACTTGTTACCGCGATTAAAATAGCTCCAACAACAAGTGTTATAAAAGCACCTATATATGGTATTAATGCCGTTACCGCAAGTAACACCGAAATAATAAGAGCATATGGCATTTTTAAAATGGTCATGGTTATGAAAAATATTATTCCAAGAACTAAAGCATCTAGACACTGACCAGTTAAAAAGTTAGTAAAAGTGGAGTTAGTAAGTTTTACTATTTCTCCTATTTTATTAACCGTTTTTGTTTGTAAAAACGCATTTAATAACATCTTTATTTGTCTTACTAAGTTTTCTTTATCAAGTAATATATATATTGCTAGGATAAATCCTATGAAAAACATTAAAACTTTAGATAATAAATTAGATATAAAAGAAATTATAATTGATACCATGTTACCAGTAGTACCAAGAGCTACTTCTAATACCTTTTTTAAATCAATATCTTTTATATAATTATTAAAAGATGGATATAAATTACTTATCTTTTTATTTAAGTTATTTAACCATTCAATGTTAGATGGAATTGTTTTTCCAATTGAGTTTATCGCCTCAATAAACTCAGGAATTACCAAAAACATTAAAAGTCCTACAATTCCAAATATTAAAATAATTGATAAAAAAAGTGATATAACACGAATTAATTTTTTATGTTTTCTTTTATCTACTTTAAATATTTTTCTTTCGATTTGTTTTAATGGAACATTTATTATAAAAGCTATTGCAACACCAACAATAATTGGCATAATAAGTTTAATAATAAAGCTTACTAAATCAAAGAATAATTTATAATTAAATACTATCCATAAAACTATTCCTGCAAATATAATTAAACCCATTATTTGTTTTTTTGTTTTTTTATTTAAGTTCATTTATAACACCTCTATCTTTAATTATAGCATGTTTTTTTTCTTAAGTATAATTGCAATTATAATTGACAAAACAAATGAAAATATAATTATTAATATAAAACTTATGCTTGATGAGCCCATCTTTCCTAATGGTACGTTCATACCAATAAACGATGCTACCATGGTAGGTATTGAAAAGACAATCGTGATACCTGCTAAAAACTTCATAACATCGTTTAAATTATTAGAAATAATAGTTGCATAAGTATCGGTCATACTAGTTAATATTTCCCGATATATTCCTGCCATTTCTATTGCCTGTTTATTTTCTATCATAGCATCTTCCATCAAATCATTATCTTCTTCATATAATTTTAATACGTTACCTTTAGATAATTTTTCAAGCACTATATCATTTGCTTTAAGTGACGTTGAAAAATATACTAATGTTTTTTCTACGTTAAGAAGGTCAATTAACTCTTTATTATCGGTCGATTTCGAAAGAATTGCTTCTTTCCTATTTATATAATCATCTATCGAATTTAGTTCTTTTTGATATACTCCCGATAATTTAATTAATATTTGAATTACAAATTTAGTTTTCTTTTTAATATCAAAATTTTTAATTTTATTATTTTTAAAATCATTTAATAAATCTTGTTTTTTTAATGAAACGGTTATAAAATAACCATCATTATTTATTATAATACCTAATGGATCAGTATTATACTTATGCTTGTATTTTGAATCCGTTGCATATGGAGTATCTACAACTATTAAAGTTGCCGTATCACCTTCTTCGATACGTGGTAGTTCCTCATCGTCCATCAATTTCGTAAGCAAATCTAAATCTGTTTTTGTTTTCCTTGATACATCTTCTAGTTCATCATAATTTGGATTTACAATATCTATCCAGCATCCTTTTTGCAAATTTTTCAACTCTTTTATTTTTCCTTTTTCATCTGTTGTATAAATATTTATCATATTACCACTCCTATTTTATTAAACGTTTTTACATCTTTTTAATTTAAATTCATTAATAATATATCCTATATATCATAATAATAAGCTTCACCATTTTTAGGTTTAAATTTATAAAACCATGTATCATCATCGTAACCCACTATATTAAAATGAAGTGCTCTTAAGATAGCCGTATGACTAACTAATAAGATTGTTTTATCTTTATATTTACGTTTTAGATTATCTAAAAATAATTTTGTTCTTTTCATAATATTACGAACAGGTTCAACATCATTCATATCATAATTTTTATTTCTATCCCAAAAATCATGTTTTTGATATTCATTAAAACTTCCACCTTCATAAGTTCCCATGTTTCTTTCGATTAAAAGTTCATCAGTTATTATAGGAAAATCATTACCCACTATTAACTTTGCTGTTTCTAAAGTTCTTTTAAGTGGTGAAGAAAAGCATAAATCAAACTTTATATCTTTTAATTTTTCTTTAATATTAATAGCTTGCATTATTCCTTCTTCGTTTAATGGAATATCTAATATACCTTGCACTAACCCTTTATCGTTATAGTCAGTTTTAGCATGTCTTACCATTACTAATTTCATTTCGATCACCTACTTAGAAATTTTATACTACTAATTTTATTATAACGCAAAGAAGATATTTTTACTAGAAAAAAGATAGTATGAATACTATCTTAGTTCTTAAACTGGGAATTATAAAGTTCTGCATAAAATCCGTTTTTCTTCATTAGTTCTTCGTGATTTCCCTGTTCTATTATGTTACCTTCATTCATAACCAAAATTTTATCAGCGTTTTTTATCGTTGATAATCTATGAGCTATAATAAATGAAGTCCTTCCTTTAGTTAATTTATCCATTGCTTTTTGAACCAACTCTTCCGTTCTTGTATCAACGCTTGAGGTTGCTTCATCTAAAATTAAGAATGGTGCATCTTTTATCATACCACGTGCAATGGTTAACAATTGTTTTTGACCAGCTGATATAGAATCATTATCCTTTACCTTATAATTTAAACTGCCTGGTAATGATTTTACAAAGTGATCCACCCCAACGGTTTTTAAAGCTTCCATAATTTTTTTGTCACTTACGTTTTTGTTATTATAACAAACGTTTTCACGAATTGTTCCATCAAAAAGCCAAGTATCTTGAAGGACCATAATAAATAAATCATGAATGTTTTTTCTAGTTAATTCATTTGTTGGTACACCATCTATTAATATTTCTCCTTCTTTTATATCGTAAAATTTCATAAGTAAATTAACCATCGTAGTTTTTCCTGCTCCAGTCGGTCCTACTATTGCTATTTTTTCTCCTGGTTTAACTTTACAATTAAAATCTTTAATAATTACTTTATCATCTTCATAACCAAACTTAACATGGTTAAAGAAAATTTCTCCTTTAACGTTTTTAGGATCAAGTTTCTTAATCAAGTGTGATTCATCACTCATCTCTTCTTCTTCAATGAATTCAAATACCCTTTCTGCTGCTGCAGCGGTAGACTGAATACTAGTCATACCTTGAGCGATTTGAGAAAGTGGAGAAGTAAATAGTCTTACATATATCATAAACGCAACGATTACACCAAAAGTAATATGATTATTAATAACGAGTGTTGCCCCAACAACACATACCGCAACATAACCAAAATTACCAATAAAGTTCATCATTGATGGCATAAGGCCTGATAAAAACTGACTCATACGATTACATTCAAACACATTATCATTTAGTTCATCAAACGTTTTTGATGCATCATAATTACCATTATAAGCCTTAACCACATTATGATTAGTATAAATTTCCTCAATGTGACCATTTAGCTTTCCTAGTTCTACTTGCCTTGCCATAAAGTATTTTTGGGATTTACTTAATACCATACTCATAAATATAAATCCAAATAACGATGATATAATCGCTGTTATTGCCATGATCCAATTAGTTACAAACATCATTATTACGCACCCTATAAATAGTGCTACTGCCCCAACTAAAGAACCTAAACTTTGTGATAAGTTAACACCTATGGTATCAACATCATTAGTAACCCTTGATAATATATCACCAGTTGAGTGGGTATCAAAGTATTTTAAAGCTAAATTATTTATTTTAATTGATATTTTGCTTCTTAGACTTTTAGCAAACTTATTTGACATAATCGCCATTAGAAAGCTTTGTAAAAAATTAAATAAAGCACTTATTAAATATATTGTAATTAAAAACATAACTATTGATTTTATTTTTACAATATCTAACTTAGGTTTAACTAACCCTTTGATGTTTTTAGGCAATTTATCCACTATTTTATATAAAGTGTTAACACTTGCTTTTTCGTTTAAGTTACCTACTATACTTAAAAACTTAAGCTTATCATTAGTAGTAATTAAAACTCCTTTTATTTTACTATCAGGAAGTAATATTTTTTGAATTGATTCTGGCATTTTAGATAATTGTTTTATAATTTGATCTTGATTAGATGAATCTAAATTCTTAATTAACTTAATAAAAGATACTTTGTCACTAGATGATAATAATACGTTATCTACCATACTTTCTTTCAAAATAAATTTTGTAATACTATCTGGTAACTTTATTATTTCATTTAGAATTTCATTTTTAGATAAATTATTTGCGTTTTTTAGAAAATAATTAAATTTAACTTTATCATCATTTGATATATCATCGGATGAATTTATAGCTATTACGACATTATCATCCAAATTAAAATTCAAAATGTTTACACTTAAGTTTTTAATTTTTTCCTCGTTTAACGTTTTTGTTATATCATTGGTTATACTAGTTAGATTATTTTTATTTATCACTAATCCTTTAGACAATTCATCAGTTAAATCACTTAATTTATTAGGCCCTATTATTGAAAGAACGCTTGATAAAGCCGCCAATAAAAGAGCAATTATTAAAAGCGATACAAACGGTTTTAAATATTTAAGCATTTTTTTTAAGGTAAGCGATAAATTTTTTGGCTTTTCAAAGTTTCTTCCCCGACGACCCATCGTTCTTGGAGCATTTGATTTTGTTTTCTCGTTATTCATTTTCTAGCTCCTTTCTGGTAACTTGTGATAAAGCAATCTCTTCATAAACCTTACATTTTTTAAGTAAGTCTTTATGTTTTCCTAACCCAACTACCTTTCCTTTATCTAATACAACTATACTATCAGCATTCATTATTGTACCTACCCTTTGAGCAACAATAATATTGGTTGCTTCTTTTAAATTTTCTTTTAGTTCTTTTCTTAATTTATAATTTGTTTTATAATCTAACGCACTAAAGGAATCATCAAATACAAATATTTCTGGATTTTTTAAAATAGCACGTGCAATTGCAAGTCTTTGTTTTTGACCCCCAGATATGTTAGTACCTCCCGCGGCAACGTTAGATTCATATTTATCTAGCATTTTTTTAATAAAATCACTTGCCTGGGCGATTTTAGCAGCTTTTTTAATTTGCTCTTTTTCTATTTCATTTTTACCATAAGCAATGTTATAGTTAACAGATCCATCAAACATAACGGCACGTTGTGGTATATAACCTAACTTATCATGTAAAGCTTCTAATTTATAATCTTTTATGTTTACACCGTCAATTAATATTTCCCCATCAGTTACATCATAAAACCTCATTATTAAATTTACGATCGTTGATTTACCAGATCCAGTAGAACCAATTATAGCTACAGTATCACCTTTTTTAGCTTTAAAAGATATGTTTTTTAAAACGTATTCATCTGCGTCCGGATACTTAAATGATACGTTTTTAAACTCTATTTCACCAGACGTTTTACTATCTCCATTAAAATCACCATCTTGTATCATTTCAGTTGTATTTAATACTTCAATTATACGACTTGCTGACACACTTGCCCTTGGATACATTATAAATATCATTGCAAGCATTAAAAATGACATTAAAACTTGCATTGCATAACTAGAAAATACAACCATGTTACTAAATATTGTTAATCTATCATACATACCCGCACCATTTATTAAAAATGCTCCTATTACGTATATACAAAGGGTTAAAAAATTCATTATTAAATACATCGATGGCGACATAATAGACATAACTTTTTGATTAAAAGTTTGGGTTTTTGTTAAATCATCATTGGCTTTTTCAAACTTGTCTTCTTGATATTTTTCTGAATTGAACGCTCTTATTACCCTAATGCCATTTAAATTTTCACGTGTAATTCCGTTTATGTTATCAATTAGCTTTTGAACTATTTTAAACCTTGGTAGGACAGTTATCATAAGAGATATTATAACAACAAGCAAAATAATAACAGCGACAAGAGTTGCTAAGCTCCATTGCCATCCCTTACCAAATATCTTAATAATTGCCCAAACGGCGGTAATTGGTGCTTTAATAAGCATTTGAAGACCCATTGCAATAAACATTTGTATATTTGTTATATCGTTAGTTGTTCTAGTAATTAAACTACTAGTTCTAAACTTTTTCATTTTTTCCATGCTAAAAGACTGAACTTTTTCAAATAGCGTCTTCCTTGTTCTTTTAGAAAAAGTTGCTGAAATATAAGATACTAAATATCCAACTAAAAAAGCCGATATAAGAGAACCAAAAGCACATAAAAGCATATAAGAACCCTGCGTTAAAACTTTGCTTATTTTTGTTCCTTGTGTTTGTACTAGCCTGGTTATTTCACTCATGTAATCTGGTAATTTTAAATCAAGCCAAACTTGAAATAATATTAAAAAAACACAAATTAAAATTAAAATAAAATCTTTTTTTCTAAATTCTTTTATTAACTTTAACATAATATCTTTCCTTTCTTATTTTAAATTTTCTTTTAACTTATCAATTATTTTAATAAAGTTTTGTTTTTCTTTTATAGAAATCCCCTTAAGTAAATTCTTTTCAAAATCAGCTATCTTTTTTTCTATCTCTTTATGTTTATTCAAACTATATGAAGTTAATGCAATTTTCTTTTTTCTTGCATCAACTTCTGAATTTGATCTTTTTATTAAGTTATTCTTTTCCATAGTATTCAAAATACCAGATATAGTAGAACGTCTTAATAACATTTCTTTTTCAATATCACTTTGATGAATAACTTTATCTTTATTATTAAACAAGTACTTCAATATTCTTGTTTGGGTATTAGTTAAATTTCTTTTATCAACACCCTTGAATATTTTTCTTTCTATCATGTTATCTAGAATTTTAATTTCAAATGATATTTTTCTTTCTTTCATATTTTTCTCCTTGATATTGTAAGGTAGCTAACAAAAATAATTCTATCAAATTATATTCATATAGTCAATTAAAATCTTACAATACAATATAAAAATTAAAAATATAATAAAAGAGTTAAAAAGAAAGTAAAATATTATTTTACCTTCTTTATTATTAATATTGTTTTATTATATATTAAACTCCCATGGTTAAAGTTTCAGGCAAAGTTGATGCACCATCTATTACTATTCCTTGGCCAGTAATATAGCTTGATTCATCGCAAGCTAAAAACGCTGCTAGCTCACCTACTTCAATAGTATTACCTAATCTTTTCATTGGAATTGCACCAGCTATACCATCTATTACTTCAGATGGATTTTCTTTGTTAGATACCACTGCCATTTTTTCAACCATTGGGGTTAAAATGTAACCCGGTAATATTGCGTTTACCCTTATGTTATTACTTACTAATTCTATCGCAAGGGATTTGGTAAACCCTAAAATAGCTGCTTTTGTCGTTGCATAAGCTACTTCTCCAACGTCTGCAACCGAAACACCAGTTACGCTGGATAAATTAATTATTGACCCTTTAGATGCCTTTTTCATAAGAGGTAAAATATATTTAGTAACGTTCCAAGTGCCTTTTATATTGATATCAAAATGCTTATCCCTTAGTTCTAATGACATGTCTTCAAACTTTTCTAACATACATATACCAGCGTTATTTACAAGTATATCTATCTTATCAAATTTATTTTCTATGTCTTTAGCCACCGCTTTAACCATCTCGTTGTCTTTTATGTCTACCTTATATCCAGTTACATCATATCCTTGAGATTTTAAGTCACTTATCGTTTTAACTATCTCATCCGCGTAGTCAAGAATTATAACCCTTGCTTTATACTTTAAGAAAACCTTTACAATTCCAAGTCCATTACCCATTGCACCACCTGTTATAATGGCAGTTTTACCTTCTAACTTCATTTTTATTCTCCTTTTATTCTCATAATTATTATAACACCATTTTAAATATATAAATCATATTTTCACTTTTATATAATTTTCTTTAATATTACAACAAGTATTATCAAAGAAACATAAATTTTTAAAATAACAAACAAAAAACATAATTTATTATTTTAATTGTTTTAGTCAATTTCCTTTAATTTAAGAAAACTTATACATTCAACATGCGCTGTATTAGCAAACATATCTACTGGAATAACTTTTTTAACGTCATATAAATCATTTAAATAAGATAAATCCCTTGCCATGGTAACTGGGTTACAAGATATATAAACTATTTTTTTAGGAGATAATTTTTTAATTATTGCAATTGCTTTTCTATCGATTCCTTTTCTTGGTGGATCAACAAATATAACATCTATATTTTCATTTATCTTTGATACTTCTTTAGCTACGTCACCGCATATAAACTTAACGTTATTAATATTATTAATTTTTGCATTTTGCTCTGCATCAATAATCGCATCTTCTACTATTTCAATTCCTATTACTTTTTTTACATGACTTGCTACTATGCAAGTTATTGTACCAGTACCACAATATAAATCTAATACAACATCATTTTTATTTAATTTACAAACGTTTACCGCTGCTTCATATAACTTTTCTGCCACGCCACTATTTACTTGAAAAAAAGATTTTGAAGAGCAATTAAACATTAACCCATTTAATATTTGACTAATATAACCATTACCATAAACAACTTTATCATTAAAAATAACAGTTTTTAAATTACTAATATTTGTTGTTAAATAATCCAATATTTTTATATCTTTATTGTCTAAAGAATATATATCTATTAATACCTCATCAAGTGCGTTACCATGTTTTATTGTTACCGTTTTAATTTCGTTTTTATTGTCCAATATATATCTTTTTATAACTTGTAATGAATCATTTATTTGCTTTTGTACTAAAAGGCAGTTATCTATATCTATTAATTGATAAGTTCCTTCTGCGTAAAAACCAATCCTGTTATTTTCCACTTTAAAACTAGCCTTATTTCTATAATTATCCTCTTTTGAAGATGAAATAACATCATCTACTTTGACATTGATCTTCCCAATTCTACTTAAAGCATTTTTAACTTTTTCTTTTTTAAATTTTAAATTTTCATTATTATTTTGGTGTCTTAAATCACATCCTCCACATTCTTCATAATAAGGACATCTGGATTGTATCCTACTTTTAGATGGTTCTAGTATTCTAACAAGTTTACCTCTAGCAAAGTTTTTCTTTATTTCTGTTATTCTTATCATTATCTTTTCACCAATCAAAACCTTTGGCACAAAAACAACCATCCCATTTATTTTGCATACACCTTTTGATTCGTTTTCTAAACCAATTACCGTGGTTTCATATATTTCATCTATTTTTATAGTACCTATCACTTTATCACCCCAATTTAATTATACCTTATTATCTATCTTAAGCAAAAGAAAAATAAGTTTTATGTAAACTTATCTTATTTGAAATTATTTTATTTTTTTTAATATTCTAGGAGTTCTATTATAGTACTGCTCAACACTAATTATGTCATTATCACTTCTTTGATTACACTCTTCATCAGTAAATTTAAAATCTTCAAAATCAATTATTCTTTGTTGTAAATCATATGGATTTAACCAATATTTTATATTAACTTTATCATTTTTATATCCAGATCCTTTTAAAAATGTTTTATAAGAATCTTTGTCATTAATTAATTTTTCTAATAATTCTTTCCCATCAATATCAATTATCATATAATTTTCAAAATTATGTTCATTATAATACTTGTTTTTCATTAGTCTAATAACAGGAAACTCAAAATCAGAAGCTAAAACTAAATATGTTTCACCATTGTTTTCTATTATCGAATGAATGGTGTTCAAAGTAAAAGTAGATAGACTAGAAATTTTATTACAAGCTTCTTTCATTCTGCTTATTTGACAATCATCTAATTTTAAATCTTTAAGTTTATAATAAAAATTTTTTCTAATTTCTGGTATTTCATATGTTTCTGTACCATTTTTCCCCCAATGTTTACCTCCGATTCCAATATAACTTAAAAAGAAAAGCTTTGGAAACGTAACTATCATTTTTTTACCATCATTAGCATATAATTTAAATTTTATATCTTGAAGATGACTTGAATATAAGGATAAAGAATATCGTAAATCATCACTAAATTCTATCAAAGACATATTTTTCACTCCTTTTATAGCCTGTTATATTATCAAAAAAGAGTAATCTTGTCAATTACTCTTTTTCTGATAATTCTTTATAATATTTAAATCTTTTCTTAGCCATCTGTTTATTTAAATCAAATAATTTATTAGCCCTTTGTTCATTAACTAATTTAGTCATTACATATCTATTTTCTCTATTTAAAAATTCTTCATATTTATCAAAGTTAGGATTTTTATAATCTAAGATTAATTTTTCCGTTTCAGGATTATACCTAAATAAAGGCCAATAACCGCTTTCTACCGCTAAACGCTCTTGCAAAATACTGTCTTGCATTCCGGTTTTTATACCATGGGTTATGCATGGCGCATAAGCGATTATAATTGATGGTCCTTTATGATTTTCTGCCTCTTTTATAGCGTTAATTGCCTGCTGCATATTAGCACCTAAACTAATCTGTGCAACATAAACGTCATCATAATTAAGCGCCATTTTAGCTAAGTCCTTTTTCTTTCCTTCTTTGCCAATGGATGAAAATTTAGCAGTTGCACCACTTCTGGTAGATTTAGATGTTTGACCGCCTGTGTTAGAATATACTTCAGTATCTAAAACTAATATGTTAACATCTTCACCCGTTGATAAAACATGGTCTACCCCATCATAACCTATATCATAAGCCCAACCATCACCACCTATTATCCATACAGACTTAGGCATTATGTATTTTTTAAGACGTTCTGCTTTCATTGATTCACTAAAATCGAAATGTCGAAGCAAGTTTGCCGCTTTTTCAGTTGATTCGTCATTATATAACCATTCATCTGCTAGTCTTTTGTTTTCTTCTGATAAATTACTTTTTTCTAGAATGCTTTTTATTCTTTGCTTTTGAACCTTATCTCCCATTTTTATACCAAGACCAAACTCTGCATTATCTTCAAAAAGAGAATTAGCCCAAGAAACATTATAAGGCATTGAAGGTAATGATGCCCCATATATTGAAGAACAACCGGTTGCATTTGCAATTACTAATCTATCACCTATTATCTGAGTTAATAGTTTTAAGTACGGAGTTTGTCCACAACCAGCACAAGCACCAGAAAATTCAAATAAAGGTTTTTCAAATTGAGAGCCCTTAATGGAGTATTTTGAAAATAAATTTTTATTTAAGTCATCCTCAAACATAACTGATACATCTTTCTTTAAAGTATCATTTTTATCTTTCATAATTATTGCTTTACCTTTAGCTGGGCAAACACTTTGACATACTCCACATCCAGTACAATCCTTCCATGAAATTCCCATGTAAAAATATAAATCATCTTTTCCTGGTACTTTAGCTACCTTATTCTCTATATCATATTTTTTAGCCTCTTCTTTTGTTAAAACGAACGGTCTTATTACCCCATGAGGACATGCTAAAGAACACATGTTGCACTGAATGCACTTTTCTTTATCCCAACAAGGAAGCATGTTGGCAATATTTCTTTTTTCAAATTTACTAGTTGAAGGAGAAAAACTTCCATCTATGTGATTTTCAAAATCGCTAACCAAGAGTTTATTTCCATCTAAATTAGAAACATATTTCATTACTTTATCATTTATTAAATTATTTTGAAAGTTTTTTTTCTCTGATAACATTGTCATGTTAATTTCTACTTTATTTAACGCCTTATCAACCTCATTAATAGCATCTAAGTTACGATTAACTATTTCACTACCTTTTTTACTAAATTTCTTTTTTATTTGCTGTCTTATTTTATTAATTATTAAATCATAATTAACCAAGTTTCCAACTTTAAACATAGCGGTTTCCATAATCATGCTTACCTTGTTTAAAATATTATGTCTTTTAGCTATATCAAAGGCATCTATTGTATAAAAATTAACGTTTTTATCTATCAATATTTGTTTTACTTTATTAGGTAAAAATTCTATCAAATCAGAATTCTTTTTATCAGTAACCAAAATAAAAGTACCATTATTTTTAATTTTATCTAAAATGTCATATCGTAATAAATATGTATCTTTTGTACATACAAGTAGATTTGCTTTTTCAACGTAATATGGTCTATTTATTTCTTCTTTAGCAATTCTAAGATGAGATCTTGTTACGCCACCAGACTTCTTTGAATCATACTCGAAATATCCTTGTACAAACGCATCCGTGTAATTTCCCATAATTGTAATTATATCTTTTGATGCGGTTATCATTCCATCAGAACCATATCCATAAACCAATATTTCCCTGGTTCCTTTGTGTTTAATCTCATAATTAGGTATTTTAATGCTTCTGTTAGTTAAGTCATCTTCTATCCCAACCGTAAAAGAAGTAAAACAATTTGGGTCATCTAAAAAGTCAAATACCGCTTTTATACAAGAAGCATCCGTGTTTTTACTTGATAAACCATACCTTCCGCCAATAATTAATGGGCGAACATCTTTATCTTGATATAAAGCACAAACGTCTAAATATAATGGTTCTCCAATTGAACCTGGTTCTTTAGTTCT
>CANRHO010000009.1 GCA_947630435.1 uncultured Bacilli bacterium | reverse complement strand
AAATGACGAATAACATCTTCATTTATTAAAGCTAAACGATCAAATTCATTGATTGCTTTAGCATCATTTGCTTCTAAGTTAATTAGATAATAATAACCAGTCTTGTGACCGTTTATTTCATATGCTAACTCTTTTTGACCTAAATCTTTTGAAGATGTAACCTTAGCACCATTATCTTCTAAAATCTTTTCAAAGCCTTTGGCAACTTCCTTTACTTTTTCTTCTTCAAGGTTAGGTCTTACAATGAACATTATTTCATATTTCATTTTATCTATCCTCCTCTTCTGGTCTATTCGGCTCTTAATCAAGTTAAGAGCAAGAGAGTAATTCCATTACTCGCTTTGTATTATAACAAAAAAGAAGATTAATGTAAACCTTCTTTTAAAACATATTCAAATTAATAATTTATAATGCCTATTACTTATTTTTTTTAGTAACTTCATTAGCTTTGCTATCGATAAACTGTTTTGAATGTACTTTAAAAAGCAAAGTTTATTTATAATTATATTAGTATCACTTTTTTATAATTACGGAGTTATTAGTTTTAAGAATTTCTTCTGCATCCTTATATTTAATTACTTTTTTATTGGATACTACTGGAACTAAATTATTTGCCAAAATAATGTCGTTTGAGGTAACTCCACGAAAATAAAGAGCATATGTACTTCCTGTAAAAACATCTTTACAACTTTCCATAGAAATATAATTAATTATTTTAGAATCTTTTTTTTCTTACTAAAACATATTTTTTAGGCTTAAATTCTCTAATGCCAAAATAATCGGCACCATCATCCTCCTTAATTATTAAATCTAAATAAGCAAACGTCCCCGTCTTGCATTACGTATTCTTTTCCTTCACTTCTTAGTTTACCTGCTTCCTTAGCGCCTTTTTCTCCTTTATATTTTTCATAATCGGAAAAACTTATTACTTCTGCTCTTATAAAGCCTTTTTCAAAATCGCTATGGATAATTCCTGCGCAAGCCGGAGCTTTCATACCTTTTTTAAAAGTCCAAGCTCTTACTTCTTTTTCTCCAGCGGTAAAAAAGGTTTGAAGTCCAAGAAGAGAGTAAGAAGCTTTAATAAGTTTATCAAGACCACTTTCTTCTATTCCTAAGTCCTTTAAAAACGTAAGTTTTTCTTCATCTTCAAATCCACTTAACTCCTCTTCTATTTTTGCACATAATGTAATTACTTCAGAATTATCTTTTTTAGCATATTCTTTTACCTCTTTTACATAAGTGTTATCCGTACCAATTTCATCTTCTTTTATATTAGCAACGTATATAACTGGTTTTAAAGTAAGTAAATTAAAAGCTTTTAATAATTTTAAATCATCTTCGGTATATTCAAGCTTTCTAGCAGGAATATTATTTTCTAAAGCTGCTTTTATTTTTTTTAGTAAAGCAACCTCTTTTAATGCGTCTTTATCTTTTGTAGATATAGCCTTTTTTTCTATTTTTGATAACCTATTATCAACCACTTCCAAATCACAAAAAATAAATTCGACGTCTATTATTTCAATATCACGAAGTGGGTTTGCATCACCTTCTACGTGTGTTATATTTGGATCATCAAAACATCTTACTACTTCAACTACCGCATCAACGTTCTTTATGTGTGATAAAAATTTATTACCTAACCCTTCTCCTTGTGACGCTCCCTTAACTAAACCTGCAATATCAGTAAATTCAAAAGTTGTTGGAACTAAAGACTTTGGTTTTATTAAATCGTTTAAAAAATCTAGTCTTTTATCTGGCACCGTTACCATTCCAACGTTTGGTTCGATGGTTGCAAAAGGATAATTAGCTGCTAAAATATTTTTTTTAGTAATAGCATTAAACAAAGTTGATTTACCAACGTTAGGTAATCCTACAATGCCTGCTGTAAGTGGCATATAATCACTTCCTTCTTCTGGTATTATATCATATATTAAAAAAACAATAAAATGATAATTTATTGCTTTTTAATATAAATATTTTTAAATTTATGATGCCTTTTTTCTTTTTTCCCAAGGTGCTTTTTTTCTCATTTGAGTTCCCTTTTCTTCATCACCTAACTGATTATTATCTAATGTTTCTTCTTTATTATATGCTTCTCCAGCATATGTTTTAGTATTATCATTTATTTTTAAATCTTCTAGTTCATACTCCCCATTTACATTTTTAGTTACCGCACTAATTTCATCTTTCGTAGGATCATTAGGTACGCAAAGAATAACTATGTTTTCTTGTGGCGCTATAAAAACGTTTTTAGATAATTTTAATATTACTTCATCAACCGGCATTTGACTTAATCTTTTTTTATCTTCTTCACTTTTTGCAAGCTGATTTATAATTGATGAAATAAGACCTATAACGCATCTTTTTTCTTTATCTGATAGTTTGTTAAACTCACCCCTTTTAGCTAAATCAGTAACATTATGAAGTTTAACTTCTATTTTCTCTTTTTCAACTTTATTTTCATAAACATCAACCGAACTTACGAATCCATTAACACTAACTAGTCCATTATCATCTTTAGCCTCGTTAAAGATTTGTTCCTTAGTTTTACCAGAGTAATTTTCTACTACCTTGATCTCATCGCTAGGATAAGGGTAATGGATTTTAATAAAACTTTTGGTTTTGGATTTATTTTCAAACTCGTCAACGTTATCCATGGTTATCTTAACTTCTTGAGGAAATTTGATTATATTATTTTTATTTAGTTTTTTTTGGATATCTTCTTTTGATAAGTTTTTTATTTCATAGAATACAATTTTTTTATCCCTGCCATCTTTTTTATACAAATCATATAAGTCGTTTTTTTCTTTATCATTAATAATACCTTTATTTTGCAATTCATCTAGGGCTAGTTTTATAGATTGGCTTTTAAACTCATCATTATTTTGAATAACGTTCATGTTATAATCTGCGTTAGAATTCATATAAACCACCTCTATTATAATTATACATAATAGTTTTTTTTATACAAATTAAATTACTTTAAATTGTAAATAAAAAGTAAAAGTATGTCCAAGACATACTTTTATATTGTTGGATAAACTCCTGGTCCTATAGGAAGACCTACTATGTACCAACAAACCAACATAAGAAGCCATATTATAGTTACTCCTAAAAAATACGGGAATATTACTCTATAACAACCTTTTATACTAAAATCATTTTTATTTTTCATAAATACTTCTATAAAACCTATAAATATAACAAAGTAAGTAAATAAAGGAGTTATAATATTAGTTATTGAATCTCCTGCTCTAAATACTAATTGTGCAAATTCTGGAGATATATTAGCTTGCATTACTACTGGCATTATATTTGGAGCAAATATTGCCCATTTTGCAATCGATCCAGGAAGTAAAATGTTAGTAACCATAGAAAAAACAAAAATAATTAAAATTAAAGGTATAAATGAAAAATTTGATGATGATATAACTTTTGCCAACATACCTGTTATAACTACACCTATGTTAGTTTCGGTTACCAAAGCGTTTAATTGAGCGGCAAAAAATATTAATACGAATATACCACCAATGTTTTTTAAGTAATCCGTAGAGAAATTTACCATATCTCTTATTTTCTTTATCGTTCCTGTGACAACACCAAACGCAAAACCTTCTAATGCTAATACAAATGAAACTATTCCAACAATGTTCGTCATAAGAAGGGAATCTGATGAAAATAGCATTTTAGAATAAACATCTTGAGACTTGTCTAACAATAGTCCTAAAAAATGATTACCATTTACCGGAATAATCATAAGAATTATAGGAATCAAACATATAATGGTTACTATTAAAGCTGCCATTAAACCCTTTTTTTCCTTAGATTCTTCTAATACGAATTCTTCTTCATCTTCCAACTGATTTCTTCCTAATTTCCTTGAAACTATCTTTTCTGTTATAAATGTACATATTGTGGAAATAAGTAATGCTGCAACTATGATAAATATTAAATTACTCGACTGTAATACCGTATAATCAGCATCTAACAATTTTGCACTGGCTTCCGTATAACTAGTTAAGTTATAATCAAGAGACGTTATAAATAAACCAGCCCCATGCCCTGCTGCAATTGATGCAAACCCAAGAGCAAGACCACCTATTGGATTTCTGTTCATACTCATGAACAAAACCGCTCCTATAGGAAGTAGTACTACATAACCAACATTACTATCCAAGCTAGCTATAATACAAATAATAGAATAAATAAATACTAATATATATTTTGGTATTTTTTTATTTAATTTGTTACATAATGTCTTTAAAAAGCCAGATTTTAAAGCAATCCCAAAAGATATTGCTGCTATAAGAAGTGATCCAAAAGGAACAAATTCTACTAAATTAGTATAAGCTGATGTAATAATAAACTTAATGCCATCTAAACTTAATAGTGAATTTACCGCAATAGTATTAGATTCAACTTCACCAGCAATAGTTGTCAACTTATCATAAGTAACTTGAAAATTTAACGCATTCATAATTCCACTAATCACAATAACTAGTAATATTAAATAAATGAAAAACATTACCGGATGTGATGATCTTTTTAACTTCTTAGGACTAATCATTTTATTTCCTCCATTAACACCTTTTTAATTTTTTTATTAAACTCTACACGCGGTAGCATTATGGTTCTTCCACAGTTGGAACATTCTATTTTTATATCTACTCCCGTTCTTATAACTTTAAACTTATCGCATCCACAGGGATGCTTTTTTTTCATTTGTACAAGAGAACCTAAAACATAATTATTTTTCATGATGTACCTCTATTTGCGGATAAGGAATCTTTATTCCGTTTTTATCTAATACGTTTTTAAATTCCTTTTTCATTTTTCTTTGAGCTTCGAAATGTTGCGCAGGCTTGCATTTTCCAATTATTCTAAATATAACAGATGAATCAGCTAATTCTTGAACCCCCAAAACTTGTGGTTCTTCTACAAGCATAGGTATTTTTTCTTTCATTGTAGCAGCAGCTACTTGTAATATTTTTTCTACTTTATCAAGTTTAGTTTCATAACCAACCGGAATGTCTACTATGGCCAATGTTTTATCTAAACTATAATTAATTACTTCAATTATATTCCTATTTGATAATATTTTTACCTCGCCAGTATAAGCCTGTATTCTAGTTGATTTAAGTCCGAGTGACATGATGGTTCCAGAAAAATCGCCAATTTGAACAAAATCTCCTACCGCGAACCAATTTTCAAAAATAATAGAAATGCCTACTAAAATATCTTTTAAGATATCTTGAAAGGCAAGTCCAATAACCAAACTTACAACTCCAAGACCTGTTATCAAAGCTGCCGTATTAACCCCGTATAATCCTAGTAAAGATAATACCGAAAGTATCCATACTACGTATTTTACTATGCTACATAATAAACTACTTATAGTACTTACCTTTCTAGAATCAAAATTTTTATGTTTTTTATTTGGATTAAAAGTTTTTCTTACTATACTTTTTAGAACTTTCTCTATTACAAAAGAAAGCACTAAAATAATAATTGTCATGTATACTTCCTTTGCAATGGTCAAACCAAAAACTTTCATATGTATTCCTCTATTCTACCTCTATATTTAAAATTTCTAAAATTCTATTTAAATCTTCTTTAGTAACAAAAGAAATTTTTATTTTATTATCTGATATAGATACCTTAGTACCAAGTTTTTCTTTCATTGCATCTTCAACATGTTTATATTGCTTATGTTTTTTTTGTCTCGTTAATGGTATGTTTCTTACAAAATAACTAGATTCTGTTAACTTTTCTAAATCTCTTACACTTAAATTTTCATTTATAACCTTGTTTGCCAACTCCTCAACTTGTTCATGACTTTCCAACTTACTTAGTACCCTTGCGTGTCCCATGCTTATCTTATTATATAATAGCATATCTTGAACGGAAAGAGGCAACCTAAGAAGACCTAGCATATTAGTAATATGGCTCCTTGACTTACCTATTTTTTTCGCCAATTCATCTTGAGTTAATCTAAGAGATTCAATTATTGATTTATAAGCTTTTGCTTCCTCTATTGCCGTTAAATCTTCTCTTTGTAAGTTTTCTAGTAGAGCAACTTGCATCATTTCATCATCTGTAAAATCTCTTACTATTGCTGGAATTTTTGTAAGACCCGCTAATTCCGATGCCTTTACCCTTCTTTCTCCTGCTATTATGTTATATCCTTTAACACTTTTTTTTACTATTATTGGTTGAAATACACCATGTTCCTTTATTGAATCAGAAAGTTCTTTTAAAGACTCTTCATCAAATATTTTTCTTGGTTGGTATGGATTGCTCATAAGCTCACCTAAAGGTATTTCAATTATTTCATCTTTTGGAGTTTGATTAACAATTTTTTCTTCGACTTGATCAAAATCAAGCATTTCAGAATTAAATAATTGTTCAAGTCCCATACCAAGAGCTCTTCTTTTACTTGTTTCTTCTTTCATCTTGTTCAATTACCTCCTTTGCCAAATTAAGATATGCTTCAGTTCCACGGCTCATTGGATCATATGCAACTATGGGTTTACCATGCGACGGAGCTTCCGTTAATCTTATTAACCTTGGAATTAATGTATTATACACTCTTTCTTTGAAAAAGCCTCTTATTTCTTCTACTACTTCCAATCCTAAATTAGTTCTAGAATCTAACATGGTAAGAAGTACACCTTCTATTTCTAACGTAGGATTAAGTTTTTTCTGCGCTAACATAATTGAATTTAAAAGTTGCATAATTCCTTCTAACGCAAAAAACTCACATTGAACAGGAATTAAAACAGAGTTAGAAGCAGTAAGTGCGTTAGTAGTCAAAAGACCTAACGAAGGTGGACAATCAATTATTATAAAATCATAATCGTTTTTTACTTGTTCCAAAGCATTTTTTAATTGCAAGTTTTTTTGAAAACTAGAATCTTGTTTTGCTTTTTCTATCAACTCTATGTCTGCTCCTGCTAAATTTATTGTTGCGGGTATAATACTTAAATTTTTAAAGTTTGTTTTTATAATGGCTTCATTGGCTAAACATCTAGATAATAACAAATCATATATACTTTTATTAACATCTCCTTTATTTATGCCAACACCAGTAGATGCATTCCCTTGAGGGTCTAAATCAATAAGCAAAACTTTTTTATTCAAAACTCCTAGTGAAGCCGCTAAGTTAATACTGGTAGTTGTTTTGCCTACACCACCTTTTTGATTTACTAATGCTATTATTCTTGCCATAGCCTCACTTCCTTTTTACTATTTTATATTATTAATTAACATTACCATTCTATCAAAAAAATGGTATTTTTTAAAGTCTTTATTAAATTAATTTTGTTCTCTTATTCTGTCTGCAAACTCCTTAATCTTTCTAAACCTATGATTTAAACATGATTTACTTATTGTAGAGCCCGTTTCTAAAGTCATTATCTTACTTAATTCTAAAAGAGATGTTTCTGGATATCTAACTCTATAATCGGCACTTTGCCTAACTTTTTCATCAAGTAAATCAAACATTTTATTTTCTTTTATAAAATTAATTTCTGAAATAAGTTTATTTGAAGTTGACATGGTTTTTTCTACGTTGGCCTGTTCACAATTATTAAGTCGGTTAGTCATATTTATCTTTTCCCTATAAACCCTTATTTCCTCATAATACATAACCCCGTTGTAAGCTCTTATAAGTCTTAAAAAATCACTTATTTTTTCAGCCTCTTTTATGTATATCATATAACCTTTTTTTCTATGTAATATTTTGCTATTTAAACCATTATCCTTTAGTAAATTATTCAAAAAGCAAGCATAATCAGTATCATTAATAAGGAACTCTAAGTGATACCTGGATGTTTTAGGATCATTTAAACTCCCAGACACCATAAATACTCCCCTTAGGTAAGCCCTTTTGAGTTCTTCATCCGATAATAAAGATTCACTTGGCATTTTTAAAAGTTCGTTTTTATCATTTACTATACCTAAATCTCTAAGTACCTTTAAAGTATCCCGTTTCAACTCTAAAACGTATATTTCATTTTTCTTAAAATTATAATTTTTTCGTAAAGAAATATTTAAATTGATATCATATAGAATTTTAAATAGTCCAAATATTCTATTTGCTACAAACTTATTTTCAGTTTGAACTTTTATATTATAAATTTTTATTTCCGCAGAAGTCCTAATTATTCCAGATAATTCAGATAAATATTCAGCTCTAGTACATTCTATGGTACTAATTTCTTTTTTTATTTTACTAGAAAATGTCATATTATCACATCCTATTAACAAATTATATCAAATAATGCTTCCTTTTTCAACATATCCAGGTGTTTTTTAATAATTATTCTTAAATAAATTAAAATCATTCCAAGCAAATAAAAGAATTAATATCTTGTTTAGAAGTTCCTATAATAGCAATTTTAGTATCCAATTAACTAATTTTTCCAAATACAAAAAACACCATAAAAGGAAAACAAATTGGTAATATAGATAATTTAAATCGATGTCGTTACATATGTTGATAATCAAGATTTGGTAAAGAGAATTAAAACTACAATAGCACTCAAAGAAAATAATGATAATTTACAAAAAATAAAAAACAGAATCAAAAAAATTATAGATTCTATTTTTTTATTTGTTTAATTATATTAGTTGCGGCGATGGCTCCCTCACTAGTTGCCGTAACTACTTGATATAAATTTTTACTTACTGAATCGCCACATGCATAAATATTTTTAACACTTGTCTTCATATTTTGATCAACTATTATACCTTTACTATCTGTTTTTAAATTCATATTTTGATAATATGCAAAATTTGAATCTTGCCCTATGCAAACAAATATACCACTTACATCTAACCTTTTACCAGTGTCTAATATTATACCAACTAATTCGTTTTCCTTTTCTACTAATTTAAATATTTTACTATTAAAAATAACTTCTACATTATCTTTATTAACTACTTCGTCTTGTTCTTTTTTATCCGCTCTTAATATAGATGAACGGTTTACTATATATACTTTTTTCGCTATATCACTTAAATATAAAGCAGCTTCCATGGCAGAGTTACCTCCGCCTATAACAGCAACAGTTTTATCTTTGTATAATGCACCGTCACAAATTGCACAGTAAGATATTCCTTTGCCTTCATATTTATCTGCTAATTCAACATCTAATTTTCTTGGAATCTTACCAGTTGCTATTAAAATATAATCAGAACTATAAGAATTATCATTTGTAATAACAACATATTTATCATTTTCTTTTATTATATTTTGAACCTCTTCAATTTTTAAATCAATATCTAAATTTTCAACTTGACTATACATTCTAAAGGCTAAAGTTGTACCATCTTTATCAACGTATCCAGGATAGTTTTCAATTTTATGGGTTTTATTTAGAATTCCTCCAGGAGATTCCTTTTCCAAAATAAGTGGATTAATTCCTGCTCTTTTAAGATAAATAGCTGCGCACATCCCAGCGGGACCTGAACCTATTATAACAACATCATATTTAGATTTTAATTTCATCTTCTTTAGCTCCTATATCATCATAGTTTTTACATTTAATTTTAGTTATTATAAACATAATAATTCCTATTATAATCATTAATATTGATATGATTTGGGCCATTTTTAAATTTCCTAACATTAAACTATCAGTTCGTAAAGATTCAATAAAAAATCTTATGATCCCATACCATATTAAATATAAAGCCGTGGTACTTCCAAGTTTAGTTTGTTTTAAACTTCTAAATCCATATAATATAAAAAATCCTATTATGCAAAGTAAAGATTCATATAAAAAGGTTGGATGATAATAATGTCCTGATATATACATTCCATTTATTATAAAATTAGGTAGATGTAAATTTTCTAGAAAACTTTTTGTCACAAGTCCACCATGAGCTTCGCCATTAAAAAAATTACCCCAACGGCCTATAGCTTGCGCTAAAATTAATCCACAAACAGCTATATCAGTCATTTTAAGTATATTAACATTATACTTTTTGCAATAAACTATTAAAGTTATTAGTCCTGCAATTATTCCACCATGAATAGCAAGACCTCCGTTCCAAATTTTTATTATCTCAATCGGAAACATTAAATAATAATCTAAGTTAAATAAAACGTAATATAATCTTGCTCCTAAAAGTCCAAAAACAACACACCAAAAAATTAAATTAGTAATAAAACTAGTTGGAATATTATATTTTTTTGCTTCTTTATTAATAACTACCCCTGCGAATATTATTCCGAGTAAAATACATATTGAGTACCAAGTTATTGAAAATGGTCCAAGACTTATAGCAATTTTATTCATATTATCTTTTACACCTTTCTATTAATGGTTTTATTATTAAATTTTCCATAAAAACATTCATCACACTTATAAAAATAGATACTATTATTGGTGAGAAAAAACCGGTTAAATAAAAATGTTTTCCCAAAATAAAATCAACTAATAATAATATGATAACATTGATAACAAAATAAAACAAACCTAAAGACATACCTATTAATGGTAACGATATGGTTACTAAAAATGGTTTTATTGTTTTATTTAATACGTATATAATAATTGCCGCTAAAAAACCATATATAAAATTTTCAACATATAAAGATCTAAATAAGTTTGATGTAATTAACAAAACAATTGCATATCCAAACATGTATATTAACCATTCTAAAAACAAGTTTAAACGATATTCTATTTGGTTGCTACTTTTTTTCTGTTTCTTTTCATTTACTACTATAACTTTCATATAATCACCAATACAATTATAACACATTGATAATAATTTATATTAATATTATTATTTATTTTTAAATAAGCTTGTAAAATCTTTTGGCGTTTTCAGATAAAATTTTCTCACAATCAGCATAAACCCAGGTATCTTGTATTCTATTTTGAGAATTATAATCAATTTTAGAATCACAATCTATGTTCCAACAGTAATCTAAATCAAAAAGCAATTTATCTGCTAATACAAGTCTTTTTATAATTTTAAGATATCCTTCTTCAAGAAATTGCCTCTTAGGAGTGCAAACTTTATACGGGTCATGTGAGATATCAAGATCCGGACCTAATCCGATCATTATATTTTCGCTTTTATTTACCAATTTTATAGAATCCACATCTAAACAAGCACCATGATTTAATGTTCCCTTTAAATTATTATCAATTAAAAATCTAATCCAATTACTTGGAGAACATTTATTTCTCCAATATTTAGTTTGAAAACCATAACCATCATCATAGTTGTAAACAGATGTATGCAAAATTATTGGAATGTCATAATACTTAAAAATTTCTATCAATTCAGGCTTCACATCTTCTGCAAAAAATCCACTGCTAAAGCCATGAAATTTAACAGCTTTTGGTTTGGTTTTCTTTATTAAATCATCAACATATGAGGGTTCGTCTAAAACACCATGAATCATTGGTATAAAATAGATTTTAGTTTTAGTAGATTCCTTTGAAATCATATTATAATAATATTCATTTACCTGTTTATACGGATTAGATGATATCTCTTCGATTGTAACCTTACCTAAATAATTTTTTTGTCTATAGTAATTAATTTTTCTATAATTATCATGACTCCATAATAAACTACAAGTTTTTACTTTGTTATCTATTAATACTGGCCATGGCATAGGCATTAAAAATCCAATGTCAATATTATTTTGTTGACAAAAATTATCATATTCAGGCAAAGACACCTCATTAAAATAATAATCAACCCCTATATGACTATGTGCATCTATTATCATATTTTCCCACCTTAATCAAATGAAAAACAAGGACATAGCAAGTCCTTATTTACTATAAATTTTTCTAACTTCTTTAATGTTTTGATTCTTATCCTTACATCCCTTGCAAGTGGTATTACAAGAACCAACACCACCGCCACAAGCACAACTACTACATACTGATGCATAAACTTCTGTTGCCCTTATGACTTTGCTTTTTACATCATTTTTATCAAAAAATCTCATTGTCTCACCTCCTTTGCTTTTTCATTATTTTTGCTACTCATTAAATATCCACTTTTTAATAACCATCTTAACGTTTGTTTTGTATGAATACAAAAAGGTTTATCTATTGCATTTCGATTTTTAAATAAAGCCTCAGCTTGAATAGCACATCCTCCTCCGCAAATAAATAAAGCCTTACAATTCAAGCATTTTTTATTATTTAAAGTGCACCTATGTTTCCAAAATTTAATTTCTTCAGAATCCATTATTGTTTCAAGAGAATCTTTATTAATGTTTCCTATTACATATTTATCAGTTTTTAAATATCCATGACAAATACAAACTTCCCCATTTGGTTTTATAGCTAATTGATTTGCTCCAATAGCACCACAATCAGAAAATTTAAATTCATTGTTATAAAAACTATCTATTTTTCTCATTATTCTTCCGTCATATATATTATTTTTTAATAAAACATTATAAGATTTAACTATGAATTTACATGCCTTTTTATAATAATTTTTCCAGTTGGAATCATAACTTGTATAGTGATATAAATTATAAAAAATACTTTTAACACCTAGTTTTTTTAACCAATCAATAACATCTTCTTGCATATTTAATAAATCTTCAGAAACAGTTATTGATAATCCATATTTGCATTTTTTTGCTTCCAGCATAGGAAATTTTTTAATAACTTCATCATAAACGCTTTTATTGCCAACCTTATATAACCTGTTTTTATCATTTAAAATCTTAGGTCCATCTATGGATATACCTATTTCTACTTTATATTTTGCTAAAAAGGCTATTTTTTCATCATCAAGCAAAGTCGCATTAGTAACCATAGAAAAATCAATTGGGGAATTTAAACTCTTAGATTTAATTAAAACACACTTAATAACATCCCAATTAATTAATGGTTCTCCACCATAAAAAATAACAGATCCTCTTAATTTATTTTGTTTTAAGTATTCAGTATATTTAATCAATGCAGATAGTGCTGTTTGTTTTGACATGTTAACTTCTTTTTTATTATTAAACTGACAGTTTTCTATAAAGCAATACTTACATCCTAAATTACAAGCCGAACTTAAAATAAAGTACATAATATTTATTTTCCCGGTAACTTTGTTATATCTATTTTTTACCACTTGTAGAGCTTGCTTATCTTTATTATAATCGTCAACGTAAATTCCTATTTTTCTTAATTTTTCTATTTCTTTTTTAGGAACTCTTATTTTTAATATTTCTTCATACTTTGCCTTATCAACATATGCTATTTCCATTACTAACGAATTATAAATTGCATACAAATTGTTATTTAATTTCACATAATGAAAGAACTTAGATAAAAACATTTAATCACCTACCTTATTTTCCATAATGATTTTACTTGTTTTAAAACCAATTTTTTCATATAAATTAATTGCTTTTATATTATCTTTACATACCTTTAGTTCTATATAATTCAAACCATTACTTTTAGCCCAGTTGTTAAATGCATCTATAAGTTCTTTGGCAACCCCTTTATTCCTAAAATTTTCTTCTACATATAATGCATCTAAAACAGCTGTTTTTTTAAGTTTAGCGTCTCCATTGTTTTGAATATAACCATAAATATAACCTAATGCCTCACCTTTATTCATTGCAATTAAAAGACAAACATCATTATTATCAAAAAATTTTTCATATAACGATTTAACAATGCAATTTTCATTTATATTCTCATCATATTTTTTTTCATCAACTATTAATTTGGTTAACAATGTATTCGCTTGTTTTGCAAGCTTATAATCAGCCTTAACTATATTTATTTTCATGCCGCCTCCTTTTTAATAATATATTTTATTAAATAAAATAATTGTCAATAATTGTATGTTTTAAATTTTTTATTCACTAAGTTCTTCTACACCAAGGCAATAAGCAAACCTTATTAATGTTTCTTTCTTTTTTATATAATAATATCCTAAAGAAAATCCAAGGTTATTTGCAATGTATCTATCATCATAATTATTTTCTTTATCTAAATATGTCCAATATATAATTTTTCTTTCTTCGGTAGTAAGTTTATTAAAAGAAAATCTAAAATAATTTATAAAATCTATTCGTTTTTTTCGCTCTACTGGTTCTATTTTTACATAAGTATTATCTAAATTATCAAAATCTAATTCATCTAATAAAAAGTTCTCTTTTATATTGGATGTGGAGCTATTATCAACTGATAAGCTATAATAAACATATTTAGCAATTATCTCTTCTACGTTTTTCTTTGTTTTTGACCAGGAAACATTTACTGGTTCAACCATTATAACAACTCCTTTCTTAATTATTCTATCATTTTCAAAACTATAAAAGTTAACTTAAAAGCAATAAATAATTCATAAAAAAATAAGATAAAGATTATTTTTATCTCTATCTTATTATTCTACATGTTTTTCTAAATTCCCTTAAAAACTATTTTAATAATTTTCTTAAATATTCTCCTGTGTATGATTCTTTACATTTTGCCACCTTTTCTGGAGTTCCTTCACAAATGATAGAACCGCCTTCATCTCCGCCTTCTGGACCCAAATCAATTATATGATCCGCAACTTTAATAACATCTAAATTATGTTCTATTACAATTACAGTATCACCATTATCTACGATTCTATTTAAAATAACTAATAATTTTTTTATATCATCACTATGAAGTCCAGTAGTTGGTTCATCTAAAATAAACACACTTTTCCCAGTAGGCTTTTTTTGTAATTCTTTTGCCAGCTTAACACGCGATGCTTCTCCGCCTGATAAAGTTGGTGCGCTTTGTCCTAGTTTTATATACCCTAAACCAACATCCATTAAAACTTGTAATTTTCTTTTTATTTTTGGATGATTTTCAAAAAAATCTAAAGCCTGTTCTACTCTCATTTGAAGTATATCATAAATGGTTTTGTTCTTATATTTTACTTCTAAAGTTTCTTTATTAAATCTAGTTCCACCGCAAACTTCACATGGTACATATACGTCTGGTAAAAAATTCATTGATATTTTCTTAACGCCATCCCCCCAGCATGCTTCACATCTTCCTCCTTTAACGTTAAATGAGAATCTTCCTTTTTCATAACCACGTATTTTAGCTTCTTTAGTATTTGCAAAAACATCCCTTATATCATCAAAAACGCCAACGTAAGTAGCAGGATTACTTCTAGGTGTTCTTCCAATTGGATCTTGTGTTATATCTATTACTTTATCTATGTTTTCTATTCCTTTTATACTTTTATGCTTGCCGGGTATAACTCTAGAACCATATACATTTAATGCTAATGCCTTATACAAAATCTCATTTATTAAGCTGCTTTTGCCAGAACCTGATACTCCGGTTACTAAAATTAATTTACCAAGAGGAAATTTAACGTTTATGTTCTTTAAATTATTTTCTTTAGCGCCCTTTATTTCAATATACTTACCATTTCCTTTGCGACGTTTTTTTGGAATTTCTATTTTTTTTCTTCCACTCAAATAATCCCCTGTTAAACTATTTATATTATTCATCACATCTTTTGGAGTACCACATGCAACGATTTTTCCACCATGATCGCCAGCACCAGGACCAACATCCACCAAGTAATCAGCTTGCATCATCGTATCAGTATCATGTTCTACAACGATTAGCGTATTACCTAAATCTCTCATTTTTAATAAAGAATCAATTAATCTTTGATTATCTCTTTGATGAAGCCCGATTGAAGGTTCATCTAAAACGTATAAAACCCCAGTTAAATTTGAACCTATTTGAGTTGCAAGTCTTATTCTTTGTGCCTCTCCACCCGATAATGTTCCGGCACTTCGTGATAATGTTAAGTATCCTAAACCTACGTTATGCAAAAACTCTAATCTTGATTTTATCTCTTTAATAAGCAATCTTGCGATTTCTTCTTTTTCTTTACTTAGTTTTAATTTATCAAAAAAATCATATAGTTTATCTATGTTCATATCAGTTAAATTAATTATGTTTTTCTTATTTATTAATACTGATAAAACGTTTTCTTTTAATCTTTTACCATGACAAGTAGGGCAAGTAAGTTCTACCATGTACTTTCCAAGCCACTCTCTTATAAACTCGCTATTAGTTTCGAAGTATCTTCTTTCTAAATTATTTAAAACCCCTTCATATGGCTCGAAACTATTCATTTCATTCCCGCTTCTAGTCTTAAATTTAAATTCTATGTTTTCTGTTGTTCCACGAAGGATAATATCAAGTTCCTTTTTTGTTAAATCCTTCATTTTTTTATTCATATCAATTTTATACTTATCACAAACTATCTCGAGTTTTTTTATGTAAATGTTTTGATCATCCATTCCAGAAAGAGGTTCTATTCCTCCCCTTATTAAGGTTTTCTCTTTATCTGGGATTATTAATTCCTCACTTATTTTCTGTTTAAATCCTAATCCTTTACAATCAGGACACGAACCATATGGTGCATTAAAACTAAATATTCTAGGTTCTAATTCTTCTAATGAAAAATCACAATGAGGGCATGCAAAAGACTCACTCATAACGATTTCCTCACGTCCTGGAATTTCCACAACGGCTTTTCCCTTAGATAACTTACAAGCAAGCTCTATTGCCTCATATATTCTTCCCCTTGCTTCTTCCTTTTTTATAACCCTATCTATTACTACTAATATATTATGCTTTTTGTTTTTGTCTAAACTTATTGCTTCGCTTAAATCTTTTGTATCACCATCAATTTTAACTCTTACATATCCATCTTTTCTTAAAGAATCAAGTAGTTCTTTAAACGTTCCTTTTTGTCCATAAACAACAGGTGATTCAATAATTAACTTCGTACCATCTTCCTCATTCATTATCTGTGTAGTCATTTCTTCAATCGACTGACTTTTTATAGGTACATTATGATTTGGACAATATGGTACTCCTATTCTAGCAAATAAAAGTCTTAAATAATCATATATTTCGGTTACGGTACCAACGGTTGACCTTGGATTATTATTAGTTGTTTTTTGATC
>CANRHO010000008.1 GCA_947630435.1 uncultured Bacilli bacterium | reverse complement strand
AACTCCTAGAAATTATCCTTTTAAATTTAGAAAAGTAAATGATATTAATAAGCATTATGCTATTATTGGAATGGCTTACGTGTTAGACAATTATCCGCTTTATTATGATGCTATAAACGAAAAAGGTTTAGGTATGGCAGGACTTAATTTTCCTTATAACGCTGATTATAAACAAGAAGATGAAAGTAAAGATAACATAGCACCATTTGAGTTTATTCCTTGGATTTTATCACAATGTGCTAGCATAAATGAAGTGAAAACCTTATTAGGTAAAATAAATATAATAAACATAAATTTTAGTAAAGAATTACCAGTATCACCATTACACTGGATAATCGCTGATAAAGAAAAGTCCATAACCGTTGAATGTGTTAAAGAAGGACTAAAAGTGTATGATAATGAAGTAGGGGTTTTAACAAATAATCCAACTTTTGATATTCATATGTTTAACTTAAATAATTACATGAATTTATCCGTTGAACCACCTATGAATAATTTTTCAAAAAAGTTAAATCTTAAAACTTATAGCCGCGGTATGGGTGCTTTAGGTTTACCTGGTGATTTATCATCGGCATCTAGATTTGTAAAGGCTGCATTTACTAAAATGAATTCGTTATCAGGTGATTTAGAAAATGAAAGCATTAGTCAGTTTTTTCATATTTTATCATCAGTATACCAACAAAGAGGATGCGTTCATATGGGCGATGATAAATACGAAATTACTATTTATAGTTCATGCTGTAACTTAGATAAGGGTATATATTACTATACAACTTATGAAAATAGTCAAATAACTGGTATTGATATGAATAAAGAAAATTTAGATGATACTAAGTTAATTAGTTATGGCTTAATTAAAGATCAGCAGATATTTTTACAAAATTAAGATGATATTTGCTTTTTTTAATAAATATATGATAATATAAATTTGGTAGATAAACAAAAACATTGGACTTAATTTCATTAGTGGTTGCAACACTAAGTTTGGGTAGTATTTGTAGCATTATCACAAACCATATCGATAAATGAAATTAGTATAACAAATATAAATGTAACTGAAAATAAACTTTGTTATAAATAAATTGTGTTCTTCTAGCTAAATCATCTGATTGGGATAATTGTTGTATAATATAAATTAAGATATTTAAAAATAAATGATAACATTTCTTTTAAAGTGACATTTTATGAGGTAGAAAAAAATCAATTAAAAATTTGTATTATTTTAAAAGTGGGAGAGCAAAAAAACTTAATATCGCGGTTAGTTATGATAAAATTTCAAAAGCCAATGATGGTCTTAAAACTGAAGAAGTACCAGATATTCCAAAGAAGGATTTAATATTTAGTGACTTAAACATAATAAATTAGATTCAAGAAAATTAAAACAAATATTTTTATTTATATTTTGTTTAAATATTAAAATGTTATGTTATAATAATAGTCCAAGCAATTGAATATTATATCATGTAAGTATAAGTTGAGGTGGTAGTATGACTCATAAAGATATAATAAAACAAGTAAAAATATATGAACAGGCATATAAAAATGCTTCTTTGTCATATAATAGGCATAATCCTACTAAAGAAAAGGAAATTATATTAGATAAAGCCCGTAAAGAAAGGGAATCTGTTTTATCGGCATTATTTGATTTTGAAGTTATTTATAAATCAAACTATACTAATAAAGATATTAATGAATATATAAATGAAAAATTTGATATTGGTCAAGTCGATAATGAATATGTTTTAACTTTTACAGCATCCAGCACGTTAAGCAAAGAAGAAAAGGAAAAACTAGTTAGATATATTGATAAAAAAAGGCAAAAGTATTCTAAAGAAGAACAAGGTTCAAGCGAAGACTATGATGATATGAGAATACAGCCAATAATAAACCGTGTATATGATTCTTTTGAAAAGATTAAACAAAGAAAAAATACCATATATTTTTACGTTGGAACGTCAAAACAAGAAGCTATAAGACAGGAGAATTTAGTTACTAAAGAAGAAATTGAATACAGAACTTTAATTAGTGCCATTAATGCGGCTTTACAAGCAAGAGAAAAAAGTGTTGTAGTTAATAATGATACTATATTACAGAGTTTTAATAGTGCGCAAATAATACCTGAAGAAAGAAAACAATATGTTGATAATGATGCCATAGAACTATATAATAACAGTTTTGATAGTTATAAAGAAACTTTTTCTACGGTATACGTTATGGTTCGTCCGTCGATAGTTAAATTACATAATGCTTTAAAAGAACATTTAAATAATAATTAATATAAAAGAACGTATTGTTCTTTTTATTTGCGTTTTTTGTTATAATATAGATAAAGAAGGTGTTAATTTGATTAAGATAGTAAAAGATAAAGACGTTAATGATTTAAAAGACTATGTAATAATAATACCTTCTAACTATAATATCTATTATAAAAGGAAATTTCTTAATAAAAGTTTTCAATATTATACTCTTAAAAATTTTTTATTAAAAAAATACATTGGAACGGAAAAACTCGTAACTAAAGAAGAAAACTATATTATAATGAACGAGGCATTAAAACATGTAGATAAACGTTTGGTTTTATATAAAGATTATAAAGCAAGTGATTTTATAAATGAACTTATAAATACTTATGATTCGTTTAAAGAATACTCTTTAAATAATAGTGATAAAATTAGTGATTTGAAAACCATTTATGATGAATATGAAAAGATTTTAACAAGTAAAGGCCTAATTAACGAAAGATTATTATTTGAAAGTATAATTGAAACTAATAATTTTAAAGAAAAATATGTTTTTTTAAAATTATTTTACGTTGATGATTTAATGATTAGATTAATAAAAAAAATGAGTGAACAATCAGAGGTATTAATAAATTTAGATTGTTATAATGAGTGTTTAAAAAGGAAATTAGAATTAATAGATAATACTCTTGATTTAAAAAAAGAAAATGAATTTTGTGTTAGTAATAAAAAAATTAATTATAAAGTTCTTAATGACATAAGTGATGAAGTATCATTTGTATGTAATGATATATCTAAGAAGATAATGGAAGGAAACTATTATTCGGATTTTTTAATAGTATCTAATAATATTGAAAACTATTATCCATATTTTGATCTTATTTTTAATTTTCCATATAAAAAACCTAAGGTAACGGGCGTTTTGACAAATCGTTTTGTTACTATGTTTTGTAATATATTAAAAGGAAACTTTAGATGTCAAGATTTCATTGATATCTTAAAATTAGAATTGTTTAATATTGATATTAAAATGATTGATAAATTAGATAACTATATTTACAGATGGGATTTAGAAGATACTAACTTTTATTTACCATTTACCTTTAATCCTGGAAATAATAAAAAAAATTTAAAAGAGTGTGATATAAAAGAATTAAAAGAGTTAAATGATGCTAAAGAAAGTATTATTACTCCTATTAAATATTTATTAGAAAACATAGTTGGAAGTGTATATAAAACTGACATTTTAAGTAATTTATATATTTATTTAAGTGAGGAAGATATAATTACAAAACTTTTTATTAAAGATGAAAAAGGTGCATTAAAGTTAATAAGAATACTAGATACTTTAAATGATACTTTAAGTAATAATACATCTTTAGATGAGATAATCTCTATTCTTTCAAAAATAGATTTTACTCAAAATGAAGAAATAAGTACCCAAGATGAAATTACCATATCAAATTTAGATAATGCCATATATGATAATAAAAAATTTATATATATAATTGGTGCTTCAAGCAAAAACATGCCACGAGAATTTATGATAAAGGGTTTATTAAATAGTAATGATATACAAAAAGAGTATTTAACTTGTTTATCTAAAGATCATTTGGATAATGAAAAAAGTTTATTTCAAAAGGCTATTAATAATGAAAACATAACTATAACTTATAATAAGTTAGGTTTAGATTTGAAACTTCAAAATCCTTCTAGTTATCTATCTAGTTTAAATTTAAATGAGGTGTCATTAGATAAGTTATATGATAAGAATTTAATTCTCAATAATTATGCTGTGTTATTATCTATGAATAAAGTTAACATGGTAAAAAAAGATGCCTTAGAAAAGATAAATTGCTCAAACAAACATGATTTAAATTACAAAGTAGAAAGAAAAACCGCTAACTATTTATATGGAAATGAAATAAATATGAGCCCTAGTTCAATTGAAACTTATGCTAAATGTCCTTTTTACTTCTTTTGTGAAAAAGGGTTAAATCTTAAAGCAAAGGAAAAGAATGTTTTTGATAACAAAGAAACAGGAACGTTTGTGCATTATATTTTAGAAAAAATAATAAAAAACGATTTAAATGATATAAACTTAGATAATATAAACGATCATATATATAAATATTGTGAAAAATATTTAAAAGAAAATAATAAGATAATAAATAATACCATTAAGTATGTTATAAGAAGATTAAGTAAAAACGTTTCCTTAGTAATTAAAAACATTGTTTTAGAAATGAGAGAAACTAAGTTTAAACCTAAGTATTTTGAATTTAAAATAGAAGATGGTAGTATTGTTAAACCAGTTTCTATAAAACTGAAAGATGGTTCTTTGAAACTATCAGGAATAATCGATAGAGTGGATGTATTTGAAGATGATAGTAATTGTTACTATCGTGTTATAGACTACAAAACAGGGGATAAAAAATTTAGACTTGATGATATTTTATTAGGGTTAAATCTTCAAATGCTTTTATATCTTTTAGCTATAAAAGAAAGTAAAAAAAACATAACTGATAAAAATCTTATAATATCTGGATTATTTTATTATCCATCTTTAGTTAAAGAAGAAAAAGAATCAAGATCACTAACTAAAGAGGAAAAAGAAAACACTTTAAAAGATAGATTAAAAATGAATGGTATAATTAATAAAGAAGATAGTGCTATGAAAGTATTTGGTAAAGATTGCGTGGAAAAATATATTTCCGTTATAACAAGAGGTAAGCTTGATGAAGAAAAATTATTTGATTCTAAAATGATAAATGATGTTTTTGATAATATCAGAATCACTTCAAGAAAAATAGGTAATGCAATAAAAGATGGTATTATAAACGCGAATCCAATTGGTGGAAGAATTGATTCATGCGCCTTTTGTAAATTTAATTCCATATGTAAATTTGACTCTAAAATTGATAAAAAAAGAAAACCATTAGAATTAAAAAACAGTGAAGTATTTATGATGTTAGAAGGTGAAGATAATGCCTAATTGGACTAAGGATCAGTCTCTTGCGATTAATACTAGAGGTGGTAAAATTGTTGTTAGTGCGGCTGCGGGCAGTGGTAAAACAGCAGTATTATCACAAAGAGTATTTAGTCTTGTTATGCAGGGTGTAAGCATAGATGAACTTTTAATAGTTACATTTACTAAGTCTGCGGCAGAAGAGATGAAAGATAGAATAAAGCAGAAAATAGAAAAAGCATATGAAGATGATCCAAATAACGATTATTTAAAAAGACAGATATCATTAATGCCTTTGTCTAAAATTACTACGATGGATGCTTTTTATAATGATTTAGTAAAAGAAAATTTTGAAAAATTAAAAATAAATAAAAATTTTCAAATATTATCAAAAGAAGAAGAAACTATTTTAAAAAACAAAGTATTAAAAAAAGTTTTAGAAGAGTCGTTTGAAGTATATGATGAGTATGAACAAGTACTTGATATGTTTGGTTTTGATAACGTGGATTTAATAAAGTCATGCGTATTAAAAATAGATTCTTTTTTGCAGACGACAGCTTATCCAGATGAATTTATTAAAAAAGCCATAAGTAATTATGACGTAAAAAACGTCTTTTATAGAGAATTACTATTAAAACAAATAAGACAAAAAATGATGGGTTATAATCAGTTATATGAAGATGTTATAAATGAATTATATGATTTTAAAGAAAAATATAAAAAGATTTTAGAAATAGTAAAAAAAGAAAAAAACTACATTTCTGACCTTTTATCAATTTATGATTTTAATGGTTTATCATCAAGGCTTAGAACCATAGAATTTGACGCTTTAAGAACACCAAAAGGGTGCAAAGATGATGCCGTACTTGTTAAGTATAAAGTTATAAGAGATGAATTTAAAAAAGAAGTAAGAAAAAATTTATGCGAACTTAAGTATATTACTGATGAAGTGTTTTTTAAAGAACAAGAAAGAATAAGAAGCGTTATAACGTGTTTGTTTAAAGTGGTTTTAAAATTTAGAGCGGCTTTATTAAAGCAAAAAAAAGAAAATAACATGTTTTCTTTTAGTGACATTGCACATTTTGTTATAGAATTACTTGTTAAAGATAAAAAGAAAACAAATCTTGCTAAACAATTATCTTTAAGATATAAGCAAATTCTAATAGATGAGTATCAAGATACAAACGATTTGCAAAATGTTATATTTAATGCAATATCAAATAATAATAAAAATTTATTTATAGTTGGAGATGTTAAACAAAGTATATACCGATTTAGAAGTGCGTGTCCAGATATATTTAACAATGATAAAAAAAATGCAAAGAAAGATGATTTTCCTAAGTTAATTACCTTGTCAAAAAATTTTAGAAGTAGGAAAGAAGTTATTGATTTTTGTAATTTTGTGTTTGAAAATACAATGAGTGAATCTTTCGGTGAGGTAAATTATGATAAGGATGAAAGATTATATCTTGGAGCATCATATGGTGATGGTAAAAACTTAGAAACAGAAATAATTATAATAGATGGTATGCAAAAAAAAGATGACGATGAAGACGATCTTACGAAAGTACAAAAAGAAGCTATTTTAGTTGCGGATAAAATCAAGTCACTTTTAGATAAAAAATATAAAATATATGATAATCAAAATAAAATGTTTAGAAATATAAAACCTAGTGATATTGTAATTCTTTTAAGATCTATTAAAGATGCAGATGTGTTTATGGATGCTTTAAGAAAAAGAGGCATTAGTGTATTTATGGAAGATTCTTTAGAGTATTTTGATAATTATGAGGTTAAGTTAATAATAAACTTTCTTAAAGCAATTGATAATCCATATGATGATATAGCTTTAGCAAGTGTTTTAAATTCAGGACTATTTAATATAAACCTTGATATGATATCAAATATTAGAAGTAATGATAAAAATATAAGTTTATATGAAAGTTTACTTAATTCTGATGATGATTTAATTAATAATTTTTTAAAAAGCTTAAAAAGTCTTAGAAATTATAGTCTTAATCACTTGCTAAGCGAGAGTTTATGCAAATTATATAAAGATTTTAATATTATTTCTATTTTATCCGCACAAAAAGGAGGATACTCTAGGTATAAAAACCTAGTTCAAATGATTAATCATGCTAATGACTACGAGAAGATAACCAAAAGAAGTTTGCATGAGTTTATAGTCTATTTAGAAAATGTTATTTTAAATAAAGAAAGTTTAGAGGGAATTAATCCTTTATCAGATAAAGATAATGTATTAATAACAACAATACATAAATCGAAAGGACTCGAGTATCCGGTGGTAATTTTAAGCCAAACCGCAAAAAATTTTAATTTTAAGGATTTAAGAAGCGATATTGTAATAAATGAAGAGTTGGGGTTTGCATGTAACTTAAAAGACGATGATTATAAATTAAAATATGAGTCCGTACCGATAATGGCGTATAAAGAATATGAAAAAGAAAAAATGTTATCTGAAGAATTAAGAATTCTTTATGTAGCTTTAACACGAGCAAAAGAAAAGCTAATAATAACGGGATATACAAATAACTTAACTAATTTGGTTACAAAGGCATCATCTAAAATTGGCGATAAAAAAGAAGTTTCTAAATTATATTTAAAAAACGTTAAAAATTATTTAGATATTTTAATAGCAGCATTAGTAAGACATCCATCATTAAAAGAATTAAGGAGTTTTAGTATTGTTATACCTAGAACTTTTGCAAGTGATTCTAAAATTATGTTAAAAATATATGATGCAGTTAAAATAGATGAATCTGAGTTTTTTCAAAAGCAAAAAAATGAGAAAGAAAATTTTGATTATGAATGGTTTGAAAAAGTATCAGGTTTTAAATATGAAACTGATAAGTTAGGATTACCGGCATATTTAAGTGTTAGTGAGTTAAAAAAAGAAAAAGATTTTATAATTAAACCAAACTTTATGGATAAAGGTTTTTCTAGTGTGAATATAGGTACTTTATATCACCGTATATTAGAACTTTTACCAATTAGAAAGTATGATATAAAATCACTTAAGGAAGAACTTAATAAAATGGTATTTGATTGTAAAATAACTAAAGATGAATTATCTATGATTAGTTTAGAAGATGTTTTTGCATATTTAACGTCTAGTATTTATGATGAATTACTTAACGGCGATATGATTTACAAAGAAATACCACTTGATTTTGAAATTCCGTCTTCATACTATGATAAATCTTTAAAAAGTGGTAAGATATTAACTAGTGGAGTAATAGATTTATTATTTTCAAAAGATGATGTTTATACAATCGTTGATTATAAAACCGATAATGTAAATAATTTAGAAGAACTAAAACAAAGGTATCAAAAACAACTTGATATGTATGAATATGGTATTATCAAAAAAATGAATGCTAAAAATGTAAAAAAATACATATATTCAATAAAGTTAAAAAAATTTATACAAGTTTAAAGGAGATGAAAAAATGGTTGAACGCATATTTGAAATTATTGAAAACGAAAAGAAAAGACAACAAAATACAATAGAATTAATAGCGTCTGAAAATTTTGTTAGCCTAAATGTTTTAAAAGCACAAGGTAGTATTTTAACTAATAAGTATGCAGAAGGATATCCTAAAAAAAGATATTATGGTGGTTGTATGTTTGTTGACGAGATAGAAAACGCTGCAATAGATGCTGCGACACGTTTATTTGGAGTTAAATATGCAAACGTACAACCACATTCAGGATCCAGTGCTAATATGGCTGTATATAGAGCACTACTTAAAAAAGGTGATAAAATTCTTTCCATGAGTTTGGATGAGGGGGGACATTTAACGCATGGGCATGATCTTAGTTTTTCTGGGCAAGATTATAATTTTATTCATTATAGTGTTGAAAAGGAAACATGTCAAATAAATTATGACGAAGTAAGACGTCTTGCAATGAAGGAAAAACCAAGGCTTATTTTAGCTGGAGCCTCTGCCTATTCTAGAAAAATAGACTTTGAAGAATTCCGTGATATCGCAAGAAGTTGTGGGGCATACCTTATGGTAGACATGGCTCATATTGCGGGCATAGTTGCAGCAGGATTGCATCAAAATCCTTGCAAGTATGCTGATGTCGTAACATCAACTACACATAAAACTTTAAGGGGCCCTCGTGGGGGGATAATTCTTACTAACAATGAGCAAATAATAAAAAAAATTAATAAAACCGTATTTCCTGGTATTCAAGGTGGACCTTTAATGCATGTAATAGCAGCTAAAGCGGTTTGTTTTGAGGAAGCAATGACTCCTGAATTCATTAAGTACCAAAAAAAGGTTATTAATAATGCCAAGATTTTGTGTGATGTATTAAAATTAGAAGGCTTTAAAATCATCACTAATGGCACTGACAACCACTTGGTTTTAGTTGATGTAAAAAAGTCAGTTAACCTAACCGGAAAAGAAGCTGAAGAAATTTTAGATAATATCGGTATAACGTGCAATAAAAACATGATTCCTTATGATCCTACCACGCCTTTTATTACGAGTGGTATAAGATTAGGTACCGCTGCGATGACAACAAGGGGATTTGTTGAAAAGGATTTTGCTGAAGTAGCAAAGATAATAAGTGCTTGTTTAACTAATTATGATAATAAAAAAATATTAGATGATTTAAAGTTGAGAGTTCAAAAACTATGTGATGATCATCCAATATATGAGGAGGTATCATATGAATAATATAATTGATGGCATTAAAGCGAGTCTTGAATTAAAAAAAGAAATAAAAAAAGAAATAGAAAAAGATAACCTAACACCATCTCTTGCGGTTATTCAAGTTGGTGATAATAAAGCTAGTGAAATATACGTAAGAAATAAACAAAGGGCTTGTTGCGAAGTTGGTATTAATTTTATTAGCATAAAACTTCCTGATACCATTTCTGAAGATGTTATAATAAGGGAGATTCAAAGATTAAATAATGATATTAGTGTTAATGGGATTTTAGTGCAGCTACCACTTCCTAATGGTTTTGATGAAGGAAAAATAATTAATGAGATTAATCCTTTAAAGGATGTTGATGGGCTTACGTTTCCTAACGTTGGGAACCTTGTTTTAGAAAACGAGTGCTTAGTATCTTGCACCCCTTATGGGGTAATGGAATTATTGAGGTTATACAACGTTGAATTATCGGGAAAAGATGTATGTATAGTAGGTAGGAGTAACCTTGTTGGTAAACCTTTAATTCAATTATTACTTCAAAAAGACGCAACGGTAAGTATCTGTCATTCAAAAAGCAAAAATATTAAAGATTATACTAAAAGAGCTGATGTGTTAATAGTAGCAGCAGGACACCCTAACCTAATAACAAAAGATATGGTAAAAGATGGTGCTGTTGTAATTGATGTTGGTATTAATAAAGAAAATGACTCATTATGCGGAGATGTTGCCTTTGATGAAGTTATAAAAAAAGCTTCTTTAATAACTCCAGTACCTGGCGGTGTAGGTCCTATGACTGTCGCATCTTTATTAAAAAATGTTGTTAAAGCTTATAAGATTCAAAATAGAGTATGATAAATTCGTTTTTAGATGATGTTTTTATAAACGATTTACCAACTCTTGATTTGCATGGAGAAATGAGAATAACCGCAAGAATTTTGGTTAATGAGTTTATAAATGATAATTATTTTTTAGGAAATAAGAAAGTAATTATTATTCATGGGATAGGAAAGGGAGCTTTAAAAGAAGAAACACATAAGGTGTTATATAAAAATAAAAACGTAGATAGTTTTCATCTTAATCATTATAATAGTGGGTGTACACTTGTGTACATTAAAAGAAGATCTGAATAAACAGGTCTTTTTTTGTTTTGGTTTTAGTATTATAATGATGTAAGTAAATAATATAAAAAAACGTTGACAAATAATAACTTTTGTGTTAGCATATAGTGCAAACGAACGAAGGGGGAGTTCTGATGGAAGAAAAAAGAGGTTTAACAATAAAGGATTTATTAATAAGATTAATTTTAATTATTATTTTTATTTTTCTACTTATTTGGTTATTTCCAATGCCTGATTTAAAACCACTTAATAATCAGATTTTTGCGGATAATATAGATAGGATGAAAGACGTTGCAAAATCATATTATACGTTAGAAAGGTTACCTAAAAATATAAATGAATCCAAAAAAATGACTTTAAGGGAAATGATAGATAACAAATTAATATTACCTTTAACGGATTCTAATGGTAAATATTGTAGTGAAGATGATTCTTATGTAGAAATAACAAAATTAGAAAACGAATACATAATAAAAGTTAATTTATCATGTTCTGATAAACAAGATTATATAAAAGAACATTATGGTTGTTATGATATATGTAGTGATACTTGTAAATTATTAGAGACAACTTCTAAATCTGGCTATGCTAGTGACATAACTCGTAAAAAAACAACTCTAAAACCGGGTAAAGTCACTACTAAAAAAACAGGAAAAATATACGAATATCAATTTGTTAAAAACGAATGTTCAGAAAAATTTGATAAGTATGTATGTGATTCTGGTTATTATTTAGTTGGTTCTGGAAATGATTACGAATGTATAAAAAATGGTTCTAAAGTAGAATCATATCCTGCGGAAGAGAAAACGGTTGAAGTTTCTTCTACTGATACTAAAGAAGCTGATGTAGTCGTTGATAGTTCAACTGAGTTTAAAGATGCTAGCTGTAGATATGATTATTTAACATCAACGATAGATGCGGGTTATAAAAAAACCATTTATAATGCTGAGAAAACCGTTACTACACAAAAAGTAACCGCAGACAAAGTTACTACTTATGATGTTAAAGGGGCTGAAAAAACTACCGTTAAGGCTAGTTATACATACGTTCAAAATTATGATATTATCAACGCTGATAAATATGCGACTGGATATAAATGGACATATGTATCTACCGTAATAGATAGAAGTCCATCTTTAGGATATGTAAATGACGATGAAAAATTAGTTTTAATACATCAATGGCAAGAGTTGGTATGTGAATCAAGTCAAGCATGCACTTCTACCGTTACGTACTATAAGTATTATAAATATAGAAAACAAGCAACTGGATATGAATATTCATGCGCTGCTTACCCAAATTACGAATTATATGGTACTGATAAGTGTAGAAAAGCAACAACAAAAACTAAGCAATGTCCGGATTCTTCATATAAAGATACTGGATCTGGTTGTGAAAAGGTAACATATAGTTGTTCTAAATATGGTTCAGAATATAAATCAGATGGTAAGGGATCTTGTACTAAAACCATTACATCTTATAAGTGCCCATCAGGTACGAAAGAAACTAGCGATCCTAAGTATTGTAATAAAGAAGGAGTTATAACTTACACTTGTCCACCAGGAACAAATAAGATAAATGAAACTCAATGCGCTAAATATGATTATTATTGTCCAGATAATACTTCAACAAAAGAATACAAGTTAAATGGTACTAAATGTACTGTTAAAACAAAGGTTAAAGTATGTTCTTGTGATAAATATCCTGGATCTGTTCAAACTAGTGATAAATTGCATTGTGCTATAACAAACTCAAGTACTAGATATTCATGTAGTAAATATCCTGGATACACTCAAGACGGTAATAAATGTACAAAGACAGTTGTTACTAAAAAAACGATACTTTCGTGTGAAAAACATAAAGGAACTACTTTGGATGGCAAGAATTGTATAAAAACAGTTAATACAAGCGATAGTAAAAAAGCTAATAAATCATATAAAACCGTATGTGAAACGAAATATAAGTGGTCTACTAAAACATCGATTGAAGGATGGACTTATACAGGAAAGAAAAGGTTAGTTAATTAATAAAGGTTAAAAGGGGAAAAGAAAGACTTTAGACAAGTCTTTTTTTTTGTTATAATTAAATAAAGGAGTTATTGCTTATGTATGTTAACGTTTTAATAGAAACTAAGGTTAAATCAAATAATATGATGTTTACTTATCATGCATCTAAAGACGTATGTGATAATATTATTGGGAAAAGAGTTTTAGTTCCTTTTTCTAGTCGTATAGTTGAAGGTTTTGTTATTGAATTTACTTCTTTACCTACTAATTATGAAGCTAAGGATATATTAAAGGTTATTGACGATGAACCGGTTTTAAATGAGGAGCTAATTAACATTGGTAAATACATGAGTGATAAATATTTATGCCCTTTGATATATACGTATCAGGCGATGCTTCCTAAAGCTTTAAAGGCAAATCATAAAGTAAATGATAAAGTAAAAACGCTTACTTACGTTAAACTTAATCCTTTTCTTGACGTATCTAATGTTAAGATTAAAAGTCAGATTGAAATAATAAGTTTGCTAAAGAAAAATAAAAATCTTTTAAAAAGTGATATAAAAAGCAAATCTTCTTTAAAAAAATTAATTGAAAAAGGAATTGTAACTGAATATAAAAAAGAAATATATAGAGATATAAATGCAACAGAAACCAAGAAAGAAGTTATATTAACTAAAGAACAAAATGAAATATCTTCACGCATAAAACAAAGTCTTGGTATATCAAAAGTATATTTATTATATGGGGTAACAGGAAGTGGAAAAACCGAAGTATATATAGATGTAGTAAAAAAGGTAATAGAGCAAGGTAAAACTTCTATAATTTTAGTTCCGGAAATAAGTTTAACTCCTCAAATAACTGCTAGATTTAAAGGTGTTTTTAAAGATAAAATAGCTATTTTACATTCTTCTTTATCTGATGGAGAAAGGTATGATGAATTTAGAAAAATAAAAAGGGGTGAAGTAAAAGTAGTAATAGGTGCTCGTAGTGCTATTTTTGCTCCATTAAAAAACATAGGTATAATAATAATAGATGAAGAACATTCAGAAAGTTATAAACAGGAAAATAATCCTAGATATAATACGCTAGATATAGCATTAAAAAGATCTAAAACTCATAATTGTCCTGTAATACTAGGAAGTGCAACTCCCACGATTGAAAGCTTTGCAAGAGCAAAGAAAGGTTATTATAACTATTTAGAATTATGTCAAAGAGTAAATAAAAAACCACTTCCTAAAGTAGAAATAGTGGATATGAAAAACGAAATAAGAAAAGGTAATAAAATTTTTTCTTCACTTCTTATAAACAAAATTGAAGACAGATTAAATAAAAAAGAACAAATAATGTTATTGATTAACAGAAGGGGATATTCTAACTATTTAACATGTCCGAATTGTGGATACGTATTTAAGTGCCCAAATTGTGATATTACGCTTACTTATCATAAAACTTCTGGTATGATGAGGTGCCATTATTGCGGTTACGCAGAATATAAAAAAAGTGTATGTCCAAATTGTAAAGAAACGGATATAAGACAAATAGGATCAGGAACGGAAAAAATACAAGAAGAAATAAAAGAAATATTTACTGATGCAAAAGTAGTTAGAATGGACGCTGATACAACTAGTAAAAAAGGATCACACAATAAAATAATTAATGATTTTAATGAAGGAAAATATGATATTTTAGTTGGTACCCAAATGATTGCAAAGGGACTTAACTTTCCAAACGTAACATTGGTAGGAGTAATAAATGGTGATTCATCTCTTAATATTCCTAATTTTAGAAGTAGTGAAAGAACCTTTAGTTTACTTGATCAGGTAATAGGAAGATCAGGTCGTGCTTTAAAAGCAGGAGAAGCGATAATTCAAACATACAATCCGGATCATTATAGCATTGTATTTGCTTCAAAACATGATTATAAAAATTTTTTTGTAAGAGAAATGTTAGTTAGAAAAAAACTTAATTATCCGCCATATTGTTTTATAACATTAATTAAAATATCTTCTAAAGATTTTAACTATGGAATTAATGAAGCTAAAAAAATAAGTATGTTTTTAAAAAATAACTTAAGTAGTAAAACAAGTATTTTAGGTCCATCAATTGCAAGCGTTTTGAAAATAAATAATAATTATAATTTCCAAGTTATTTTGAAATATAAAAAGGATGATAAGTTGTATGATACCTTAAATGAACTAATAAAAATATATGAAGGAAATTATAAAGTAAAAATCGAATTGGATTTTGATCCAATAAATTTATAGGAGGAAGCAAAGAAAATGGAAAAAAGTAATAGCATAATTAAATTTTATTTATATGCAAACAGTTTAAAGGAAAAAATAAGAACTGGTTGGATAGAAATTGGAATAGCAAAAAAACGGTTAGAAAGTGTAGCAGAACATGTTTATGGATGTTTAATGCTTGCGCTTTCAATTGATAGTGAGTATGAACTAAAGTTAGATATGTATAAGGTGCTTAAGATGTTATCACTGCATGAGTTAGAAGAAATATTAATGGGTGATATCACTTTAAGGGGAAGTATAACGAAGCAGGAAAAGTTAAAGTTAGGGAAAAAATGTGTTAAAGAAGTAACCAACGGATTGTTTAAACAAAAAGAAATAGAAGAACTTTTAGATGAGTTTAATGAGCAATTAACAAAAGAAGCTATTTTTTGTTATCACATTGATAAGATTGAGTGTGATTTTCAAGCTAAAATTTATGATTTACAAGGCACATTTAGTTACGAAAAAGCCAAGGAAGATTTAAAATATTACGGTAAAAGGGCTTTGGAAATAGAAGAAAAATCTAAAAGTGCAAGTGATATTTGGATTGAGTACGACAAACCTATATATGAAACTGATGAAATTTTTAGGAAATTAATAGATGAAATACAAAAAATAAAAGAGTTAGTTTGAAAAAATAATTATTTTTTATGACTATGTGAGTATTTAATAAAGATAAAGAAACGTGTGATAAAATGAAAAATAAAATAAATAAATTAGTAACAGATGGGGTAAAAAAGATAATTAAAAAGTCGTAATATCATGATTTAATTCGTTTGTTAAAATTATTTTGTCGTCAATAATAAGTAATGATTTTTTAGCATAAAATACCTTGAAATCATTATTTTTTTGTTATATAATATGTTTGGCTTTTCAAAAAGAAAAGAATACGCACAAGTTTGGATTTATATCTCTAGTGTCCGAAGAGGATGAGTATATAAAGATGAAGAACTTGGAGGTTTAAACAAAGGAGGAAAAAGAAATGCCAGTTGTATCAATGAGCTATCTTTTAGAAGCAGGTGTTCATTTTGGTCACCAAACTAAAAGATGGGATCCAAAAATGAAAGAATATATTTTTACCGCAAGGGATGATATTTATATTATCGATTTGCAAAAGACGGTAAAGAAAATTGAAGAAGCTTATGAAGCTTTAAAAGAAATTGCCTTAAATGGTGGAAAAGTTATTTTTGTTGGAACTAAAAAGCAAGCTATGGAAGCTACTGAAGAAGAAGCAAAAAGATCTGATAGCTATTATGTTTCAAAACGTTGGTTAGGCGGAACTCTTACTAATTTTAGAACGATAAGAAGAAGAATAAACCGTTTAGATCAAATTGAAAAAATGGAAAAAGATGGTACTTTTGATAAATTACCTAAAAAAGAAGTAGTAAAGATTCGTAAGGAATATGAAAAGTTAAACTCTTATTTTTGCGGATTAAGAGAAATGAAGAAAATACCACAAGCAATGATCATAGTTGATCCTAAAAAGGAAATTAATGCTATAAATGAGGCACATAAGTTAAATATACCTGTATTTGGTATTGTGGATACCAACTGTAATCCAGATTTAGTAGATTACGTTATTCCAGGTAATGATGATGCAATTCGTGCTGTTAAAATCGTACTTGGGGTTTTAAATAATGCTATATGTGAAGCAACGGGAAAGCCTGTTGAAGATTACATAACAGAAGAAGATAAAACAAAAGCTGCTGCAAAAGAAGTAGTAAGTGATGTCAAAGAATTAGCTAAAGACGTAAAAAAAGTAGTTGAAGAAAAAGTGAAAGAAACAACTCCAGTAGTTGAAGAAAAAATAAAAGAAGTAAAAGAAACTGCAAAAAAGGTAGTAAAAAAAGCTGTTAAAGAAGCAAAACCTAAGGTTGAAGAAGCTAAAAAAACAGTAAAAGAAGCAGTTGCAAAAGCAAAAGAAGAAGTAACTGATTTGACTAAAAAGACAGTAGCAGAATTAAAATTAATGGCAAAAGAAGCCAAAATTGAAGGTTATTCTAAATTAAAGAAAAATGAGTTAGTTGAAGCTTTGAAAAAATAAATGAATTATCTTTAATCATAAAAAGGAGAAAATAATATGAATGC
>CANRHO010000007.1 GCA_947630435.1 uncultured Bacilli bacterium | reverse complement strand
TATTGCGTTTTCAATTTTTTCTGGACAATAATCAACTATGTGTCCATCTCTTTTTATTATTTTCATGTTGTACTCCTTTTCTACTTTACAACTTTAATATAACATATTAAAAAAAAGTTGTATGTTGCAATTGCAACATTTTTTAAAAAATGCTATTATTTTATTAAGAGGTGTAAAATGATTAGATTATTTAATAAAATAAGTGTAAAGGAACAAGCAAAATTACTAAAATTATTAGAAACTAGCATTCTTAATTTTAAAAAAGACACCATAATACTATCCACGATTAAAGAGAATATAATAGGCGTAATATTAGAAGGTTACGCCCAAATAATACGAACTGATTATAATGGTAATAGAACAATAATAGAAGAATTAGAAGAAAATGACATTTTTGGTTCTTCTATATCTTCTTTATCAAGCAATGAATGTCAGGTTATAACAAAGGAAGATACAAAAGTATTAATAATAGATTATGATAGAATAATAGAATCAAAAAATAACACATATCCATACTATAATCAATTCATTAAAAACTTACTTGAAATAACAACTAATATAATTGATGAAAAAAACGAAAGAATAGAAATACTAACTAAAAAAACCATAAGAGATAAACTACTTGAGTATTTTAATATATATTCGAAAAAACATGGTACGAGGATAATATATTTGCCTTTTAGTTTTACTGATTTAGCAGATTATCTAGCGGTAGATAGAAGTGCTATGTCAAGAGAACTTAAATATTTAAAAGAAGAGGGATTTATTAATTCAAAAGGAAGAAGAATCACCCTGCTTTACAGGTGATTCTTCTTTATAAAACACACGTTTAAATATTCTTCTTACTAATGGTTGTATAAAAAACATTTGTCCAAAAAACGCAAATGGAAAATTAAATACTACCGTCTGTAAAAAGTTTGGTATAAAATGAGCTATAAATGAACCAAAAGTCCATGCCGCATCATGAAAAACCAAAGCAGGAAAAATTCCTTTATAAAGGATGGTAGCTAAAAAACTCATCCATGGGCACATTATTCCTACCGTTGCACATATAATCGCTGATTCTATAATTATTGGGCTATTTTTCTTAGGATCTATTGCTTTAAAAGCAAGTTTTAAAGCTAAAGGACTACCTATAAAAATCTCTGATAAGTAAGCCAAAACAAATTCAATTGGAATAAGCGTTAAAGCAAATTTAATATCAACGTTAAGGATACCACCATTTTCAATTGATAGGCAATAAAATACAAAACACGGTACTGTTATTATAACCGTTAATAGTGCAAATATTAATCCTTGTTTTCTATTTTGTATCATATAATTTTACTCCTTTCTTTTTAAAGCAAAAAAACACACGTAAATTACTCTACTTTCACGATAAAAATGGTTGTGTACCGTGATCAGATTTACGAGTAAAAACTCTACGTGTGTCGTTTTCCATTTAAAAAAATTACTTTTAAAGTATATCAAAAAATAAAATTCAAATCAAGATATTATTTTATTAATTTTCTTTACTTCTTTTATCTCTTATCTCATTAAGTAAAAGTTCTATGAACATATTTTTTTCAACTGAATAAGTTTTATCAGAACCATGTCTTCTATAACTTATTAAGTTTTCTTGTTTTTCTTTATCACCTAATATTAACGTAATAGGTATTTTTTTAGTTTGTGCTTCTCTAATTTTATAAGATAGTTTTTCATCTCTATCATCTAACTGTACCCTTATGTTTTTTTCTTTTAGTAAATTAAATATTTCGTTTGCATATTCCAAATGATAATTGTTATTAACGGGTATTACGTTAACTTGAACCGGTGCAAGCCAAGTTGGAAAAGCTCCCTTGGTTTCTTCTATTAAAAAGGCAGTAAACCTATCAAACGTACCAAATATTGCCCTGTGAAGAACAACTGGAACCTTTTTTTCACCGTTTTTATCTACGTATGATAGATCAAACTTTCTTGGAAGTAAAAAGTCTAGTTGACAAGTAGATAAAGTAACTTCCGGGCCAACCGCTGGTTTTACTTCAACGTCAAGTTTTGGTCCATAAAAAGCAGCTTCTCCTATGGCTTCAAAATAATCTACTTTAAGTTCGTTTAAAACTTCCCTTAGCTTATCTTCTGCCTTGTTCCACATTTCGTCATCATCAAAATATTTTTCTTTGTCTTCTTTATCCCTAAGGGATAATCTAAACTTATATTCCTTAATTCCAAAATCCTTATAAACATCAAGTATTAAACTAACTACTTTTTTAAATTCTTCACCAATTTGTTCTGTCGTAACAAACAAATGCGCGTCGTTTTGACACATACATCTTACTCTTTCTAATCCTTTAACAGCCCCTGATGCTTCGTACCTAAAATCAGTTGCAAACTCACCTATTCTAATTGGTAAATCACGATAAGAATGTAGTTTGTTTTTGTAAACAAGCATGTGATGTGGGCAATTCATTGGTCTTAATACAAATTCTTCTTCATCAACCTTCATAGAAGGAAACATGTTTTCTTTATAATGATCCCAGTGCCCTGAAGTTTTGTATAAATCAACCGTTCCAACGCAAGGAGAGTATACGTGTTCATAACCTAGTTTTCTTTCTTTTTCGTAAATATAGTTTTCAAGTTCCTTACGTATTATTGCACCATTTGGAAGCCATATTGGCATTCCTGCTCCAACTAACTCGTGGTTCATGAATAGTTCTTGTTCTTTACCTATTTTTCTATGGTCCCTTTGCTTTCTTTCTTCTAGCTCATTTAAATAATTATTTAAATCTCCTTCGTTTTCAAAACACACACCATATATTCTTTGAAGCATCTTATTTTTTGAATCGCCTTTCCAATATGCACCAGAAAACTTAAGTAATTTAAAATATTTCATTTTCTTAGTTGTATCAACATGAGGTCCACGACAAAGATCAGTAAAATCCCCTTGTGTATAACAAGAAATAACCGTGTTCTCCTCATCCATTCTATTAATTAAATCTATTTTATAAGGATCATCTTTAAACTTTTCTAAAGCTTCTTTTTTAGATATTTCTTCTCTATAAATTCTTTTATCTGCTTTAGCACATTTTTTCATTTCTTTTTCAATTTTTACTAAATCTTCATTAGTTAAAGTTTTATCACCTAAATCTATATCATAGTAAAAACCTTCTTCTATAACAGGTCCTACCCAAAACTTAGCTTCTGGATATAAATGTTTTACCGCCTGCGCAAGTAAATGTGCACAGCTATGATTTAAAATGCTTAATTTTTCATTTTCTTTTATATTTATCATTATTCTTCCTCCTTTATATTTTCGGTTCTTAATAGAAAAGTTCTTATGTTAAACCCGCCTTGTTTCTTATAATAATAATTTATTAAATTTTCTATATTTTTGTACATAACTTCTGGTTTTTGAATTTCAAAACAATTTATATATAATTTAATAAATTCATCTTCTGGTAATCTAAACACATGATACTTTCTTCTATAATCTTCATTTGTTAATATTTTATATATCTTTGTTTTAGGAAGTTTTGGTATACTTAGATATTCACAATAACTATCATATACAATATCTAACAATCTATAATATATAAAATTAAACTGCGGATTATTTTCGTTTAAACTTGTTTTTAACTCATCTAAATTATCCCATATAAAATAATTATTATTATATAATTTTCGAGTGCTAATACCGTTTAATGGCTTATCTATGTATTCTAATGCAAAGTCTTGTAATTCTTTTACGCTTCCATCTAAATCGTATATTACTTTACCATATGCAAACATATTAGCAGTAGTTAATTTATTAATATTATATTCATCTTCCATATTCTTTTTAATTTTCCATACTGGGCTTTTAAAATATTCTATTAAATAACTATTAGAATCAACATTACCCCTTTCTTGATAATTTGCACTGTTTTTCATAACTAAATAAACATCAATATCTGAATATTCGTTATAATTGTCATTTGCGTAACTACCACATAAAATAGCCCCCACAACATCATCATCTTGTTCATATCGTTCTAAAAATTCTTTTAATGATAACTTCCATTTTTCCACCATTAAAACACCTTCTTTCTATAAAAAAAGATGATACCAAAGGAGTGCAAAAGCACGGTACCATCCTTACTTTAACTTAATTTGATAACGTGCTTTTAAACACGGGATTCTTTTTCAAGACCTGCTTACAAAGTAGTAATTTTATAATTAGTTTATCTAATTTTCACCATCATAGACTCTCTTTTAAACATCACTATAAAACCATGTCTTTGATAATCACATTTATACCAAAATAATACTACTTTTATATTAAATAGTCAATTACTTTCTATTATTTTCACCAATCATTTCAATATCTTCAGTAAGTTGCTTTATTCTTTCAATTATTCTTACTGCTTTTACTCTTTCCAACCTATTAGTTGTTGTTAGACTTAAATGTTCTTGTAACTCCTTTTCGTTTAAATTTGAAGTTATGAAAGTAGGTAACCCTTCTTGCATTCTGTATTGTAAAATACTACCTAGTATCTCATCCCTACTCCAAGACGTTACCGATTCCGCACCCAAATCATCAATTAAAAGTAATTTAGCATACTTAACTTCATTATATTTTTCCTTAAACTCATCATTAGATGAAGAACCATAACTAGATTTTAGACTTCTTAGATATTCAGGAAAATACACTATAACGCTTTTTACACCATCTTTAGCAAGTTCATTAAATAATGCTGATATTAAATAAGTTTTTCCACAGCCAAAATTTCCATGAAGATATAAACCTTTACCTATATTATTGTTTTTATAATCTTTAACATATTTTAAAATCCACTTAATTACGTCTTTTCTACTGTTATCATCAGTATATATATCTTTTATCCTAGCCTCTTTTATTTCCTTTGGAATATCAATACTAGTTACGTTTTTTTGATATTTAGTATCTTTTATATTTTTATTTTTATACTTGCAAGCAACATAAGAAAAATTGAGTTTTTCGCCATCTACTAATGGTAAATAACAATAACCATTCACTACGTTTTTACACATTGCAAGACCTTTACAATTCTTACAATTTTTATATTCTAATGATGCATCTTCTAATTTAGAAGTATACTTCATTAAGAATTTATCGTTTAAATTTATACTACTTACCAATTCCTTAAACGTATCATTTTTTAACGCTTTTTCATAAGTTACCTTTAATTTATAATCTAAGTCTTTTATGCCTTTTACACTCGCATTAATGTTTTCCATAATAACTCCTTTTTACGAAAATTCTCTTAACATATCCTTAAGTGATTTTTCATCTTCATCACTTATTTTTTCTTTTTTAATACTTTGATTAAACCACTCTGGTAATATTTCTTCTTTAACCGTTTTTGCTAAAGGCTTGTTTTCTATTGTTTGCTTAGTACGTTTATACTCTTTTTCCGCGGCTTTCATTGCTTCTTCAACAGTTTCTACATTAAGCCTTTTCCACTGCGATGCAATCGTTTCCACGAAAGGTCTAGTTAATTTCTTATTATTAATTTTTAAAACATAATCAACAAGTACGTTTACTACACCCGGATTAAGCTTAAAATCATTAAGCAACGACTCTAACAAATTTAAATCCCTAGTAGATGGTTTAGCTCCATTACTTCTACCCTTTAAAAAATTATATGGTGTGGTATTTTCAAATACGTATATCATTTTAGATCTTTTATCATCAGAACCAACAGGATTTCTTAAATATTCAGGCTGACTTTTATAAATAAGTGATGGAAGCTTATTTTGATTTTCATATCTATAATAATTTCTAACGTTTTTTCTAAGTAATACCTTATCAACTAGCCCATTTTCTTTTATGGAATTTATTATTGGAGCTTTCATGTCATCTTCATCCATGTTGTATATAAATGACAAATTGTTAATCAAAACTTTTACTTCCTTGCTAAAAGTTTTACTTGATATAACTCCATTTGGCACTAAGGATATTAATAAATCAAAATCAAAAGAATCATCTACTTTTATTTCCCCGGTTTTACACGTTTTAAAGTCCTCGTTTAAATTATCATACGAAGACATTGGCATGCTTTCAAAAACTTCATCAAAATTGCTTGTAATTTCATCGTATGAAGATAGATTAATCTTTGGAATCTTAAAATACTTAACTAAGTTTTCATGCTCTTTTTTACCAACGTTATTATATAAAACAATATTTAATATCGGATGATTAAAAAATTCAGAGGCGCTCATTGGAGAGAATATCTCATATACATAGTTATTAACGTTTCCCTTTTTTACAAATGTTTTTAAAAGTCCTACAGCTTCTAATTTCTTTCTTGCTGATATAATAAGATCCATTTTTATTCTTAAGCTAGTCATTAAATGATGATGAGTATATTCAGCGCTTAAAAGTTCAGTCTTATCTAAATCCGCCCATAAAGTATAATATAAACTAACCGCCATACTACCAATTATTGGTTGATATAACATACTTATTATTTTTCTATCACTTTCGTTTAGTATCGTACGGTTTACTACTACAAAAGTGTCCGCTGGCAAAACATTAATTTCTTTCATAATAGAAACCCTCCTCAAATAATATTGTAATTCATTTTTGTTTTTATTTCAATAATTATAAATAAAAACACGCTAATAAAAGTTAGCATGTTTTAAGTATTATTGGTTATATCTTTTATATTTAAATAATAAATATATAAAAAACAAACTTATTATTAATAATGAAAAATATCCATAAATTTCATCAGAAGTGTTAGGATTAATAGTTACGTTTTTTTCTGGTAATATTGTATAAACGTTTATTCCATCACTTACCTTAATGTTACAAAACCAAAGGTATTTTACAGAAACATCTTTTTCATTTGCAATTGGTGTTTTTGTATCACTAGTTTTTATTTTATCTAAATTAATATCACCGGTTGTAGCAAGTATTTTATCATAATCCAAAATCGTAAAATTAACGTATGTAACCTTATCCTTTATAAACATTTCCCATCTGTATGTATATATACCGCTTTCTTTTATTGCATAAGAAAATTGCGGAGCCCAACCAGCACTTAATTTTACTTCTTCATTAGACGTTTTCTCAGTTGTCACAACAGCTTCAGAAACATAATCATTAGCACCATTTTGTAATCCCAAAGTTATCTCAAAAAGTTCACCGGTATTTATTTTATCAAAATCAATTTCTACATTTACTTCTTCTGTTATACCATCTTTTAATTTTGATTTACTTTTCTTACTATAAGGCGCAATATCCATTCCCATGCTTTCATCATATATTCCTTTTAAATTAGTTATGTTATCTGTTATTTTTTCTTTGCCTCCATATCCGTCTTCTACTATCCAATCTTCATACTTGTAACTAGTTAGTGCTTTAGCAGATAAAGAAAACCAAAACATTGTTATTCCAAAAATCAAAAAAACAAATATTTTTTTCAAAATTCCACCTCCTCTCATATTTTAAAAAAATATGATAACTAATAATATTTTGGTGAAATTTGTAGTATTTTATAATGATTTTTTGTTTAAAATATAACTATTTTATCTGATGAAACATACTTTTTTATTAAATTTGTTTATTCTTGACATTGTTTTTTATCAGAAAACGTATATATTTATTTTGCTACTAATCCTAATCTTAAACCTTTTTTAATCACTATCTTTAACATCATAGCAAAGAAATATAAAAAAGTGATAAAAATCACTTTTCTTTAACCGCTTTAAACATTTTCTTCCATAAATTAGATTCTGAATAATTAAGAATTCCAACTTTATAAATTTTAAGTCCATATTTAATTAATAAGTAATCTAATGCACCAATTAATATAATTGCGATTATTATTACATTTACCGATATTTCTCCTGATAACAAAAGACTTGGGGCAAGAGTTATCGAAATAAGCGGAACACAAGATATTATCTTTATGAATAAAGAACCTGGAAAAGCAGTTGACAAAAAGATTAAATAATATCCTATAACACTTATTACCATTAAAGGTGTTTGAAGTTGCTGATAATTTTCCATGTTAGTAGTCATGGAAGCAAGTATTCCCGCTAAAAGAGAATATGCTAAAAAACTTAATACCAAAAGAATTATTATAAGTGGAATAACATACCCCAATTTGTTTACAACGCCACCACTTGTTAACGTATCAAATATCATTTTAAAATCAAAATTGCTTGAGGCGTTTTGAACTAGCAAAGAAGATGAAGCCATTGATGTTTTTCTTATTAATAAACCTACCAAAACATACAAAACAAGTAATCCACCTTGCAGCAAAACAAATAAATTACTAGCTAAAATTTTAGAAAAGAAGTGAGTTTTAGCTGATACGTTACCAATTATTATCTCCATTCCACGGGTTTGTTTTTCTTCGTTTATTTCAGCTCCGATCATTTGCACTAAAAATACGATTAACATAAAGCATGGCAAAACAATAACCATTGATAAAACCGATAAAACATTCCTTGAATTTTCTTCTTTTTCTGTTTTTTCCTGATTAACATAGCTTCTTTTTATATTTATTGGTTTTGATATTTTTGAAAGTTCATTTTTATCTATGTTAGAGTTTTGTAAAGCGATTTTTTCTTTTACGCTGTTAAGGGCTGATACGATTGATGCATACTTTGTCATATCAACGTACGAATCTGTTATAAATTGAGCGTTAAACACGTTTTCATCTTTATTTATTACTAGTAAAATATCATCTGTGTCTTTTAATTTTTGCTTTTGTTTTTTTAAATTATCTACCTTTTTTATCGTTACCTTAGAATTAGATAAATATGCACTTACACCTTCTAAGCCAGTTTTAATATCATTATAATAATTAGTGTTATCTATTACGTTAATTTTTAACTCATTATTAAAATCACCACCAAAAAACTTAACTATAGAGTCGATGTTTACAAGTCCTATTACTATTATTAGAACAATTATATTTGCTATTATAAACCATTTGTTTTTTATTTTTTTAAATAAACTATATTTTGCTAAATACTTGAATTTATCTTCCATAAACTTCACCTACTTTCGCAAGAAATATTTCTTCTAAACTTGGTTCTAATAAAACAAATTTAGTTATGTTACTTTTCGTTTTTAAATATTCAAATACATCTTTACAGTATGATTCATTTTTTATACTAACTTTGTATTGATCAGACGTTTTAACTACGTTTATAACTCCGTTAATCATTTTTAGATCAGATATTTTAACGTCCCCTTCTATTATTATGTTTTTTATTTTGTAATTCTTTTTAATATCTTTTAAATAACCATCTAACACGCATTTACCTTTAACTAATATAACTAGTTTTTCACAAAAAAATTCCACGTGATCCATTCGATGAGAAGAAAAAATTATTGAAGTTCCTTTATCTTTAAGCTCTAATATTATGTTTTTAAACAACTCAACGTTTATGGGATCTAGACCTGAAAATGGCTCATCTAAAATAAGTAGTTTTGGTTCGTTTATTATTGCTGATATGAACTGAACCTTTTGTTGGTTTCCCTTTGATAACGTACTTATTTTTCTATCTTTATATTCACTTATTTTAAACTTTTCTAATAGCTTGTCCAATCTTTTTAAAATGGTCTTCTCATCTAATGACTTTAAAGCACCATAAAAAAGCATTTGCTCTTTTACCGTCATTTTAGTAAGAAGACTTCTTTCCTCAGTTAAAAAACCTATCTTATCAGTTATATCATAGTCTATTTTCTTACCATTAAATGTTATTTCACCACTAGTTGGGCTAATTAAATTCATAATCATTCTAAAAGTAGTAGTTTTACCTGCACCATTAACTCCTAAAAGACCAAATATCTCTCCTTTACCTACGCTAAAAGAAAGATTATCAACGGCCTTAAAGTCGCCATAATATTTTGTTACGTTTTTTACTTTAAGCATATTAATTTCCCTCATTTTCATTAATTATTATTTTGGTTTGATTACTAAAGTTCAGTGTTTTTATATATTCTAAATACTCATTAAAACTAATATTTTCATATATTTCATAACAATTATCAATTAGCTTTTCATACTTATTATACATATATCTTATATGTGATGCTATTGTAGCTGGATTTTCAAACATTTTAACATAATTTGCTAAGCTTTCTTTTTTATATAATTCAAAGCTTTCTTTTAGATCATTTAAATCTGATAATTTATCATCTATTAGTTTTTTTACCCTTTTATCATCCAATATATCACCAGAAAAAGTTATTAATAAGTATTTTTTACTAATGTTTGGATGATAGTTAAAATATGATTTAACTAGTTTATTTTTTATTAAATCCTCGGTAAAAGAAGTTAACGGGCCAAACTTAGTTCTTAAAAAAGTATATATATAAAATTCTCTTTTAAAATCTTCAACCGGGCTTAATTTGTCAAGTTTAATTTTATACCCATATCCAATTTTACGAGCACTTACATTTCTTTTTATTATTTCTTTTGTTTTAGCCACTTCTTCTGGTTCAATAATTTCTTTGTTAACTATTTTTAAAGGTTTTGGAAACTTCTTCTTTTTTTGATTTTCCTCTATGATTTTTAAAACTTCTTTTTCATCTACGTTTCCCACTATGGTTAAAAACATATTACATGGATGATAAAAAGTATTATAACATTCATATAGGTCTTCTTTAGTAATGCATTTTATATCTTTTTTCGTTCCCGCAATATCGTACTTAATTGGATCATTTACAAAAGCATTATAATATAATTTATCATAAATTGTTTGGTCAGGATCATTTTGATACATATCTATTTCTTGACCTATTATTCCCTTTTCTTTTTCCACGTTTTCGTCGGTAAAATATGGAGATTGTACCATATCTATTAACCTTTTTAAATTACTATTAAAATTTTCATTACAATCAAAGAAATAATAGGTGGCATCATAACTAGTTGCAGCATTTACATATGCCGTATCCTTTTGGAAATCTTCAAAAATGTTATTTTTATCTTTACTTTCAAAAAGTTTATGCTCTAAAAAATGAGCAATCCCAAGTGGAAACTTCTTAAAATCTTTTTTATTTATAGGTATAAATTCATTATTTAAAGATCCGTATTTTGTTTGAAAAAAAGCTAATTTTTTCTCAAATTCTGGCATTTTGCAAATAAATATGGTTAATCCATTATCTAAGGTATGTTCGTATATCGTTTTATTTATCTTTTTTATTTTTATACTACGCACTTGTTTTACCTCCTTTAAAGAAGAATGAATCAGTTATAAAAATCTTTTTTGATAAATTCTCTACGTCTTGTTTCGTAACCTTTTTTATATCTTCAATTTTCTCTGATATATCTTTTTCATTATATAAATTATTTAAGTAAATAGGTACTACGTAATTTGATAATTCATCTAAACTTTCTTTTAATGACGATGTTATATCAATTATACTTCTTTTAAATTCATCAGTTTCAATTTTATTCATACTACCTACTACTTCTTTTATCAATCGTAGTGTTTTTTTATAATTTTCATTTTCTATTCCCGCATAAATTTCTATTATATTATCGTCCTTTTCTGCTCTAGAAAAGCATGAATAACAAAGTGAATGTTTTTCTCTAATGATGTTAAATAATCTTGATGATGCACCTGCGCCTAAAATATTATTGTAAACCGGCAAAACATAAGTAGACTCGAATTCAGTTAAATCCTTAAGTTTTAGCCCAACTGCTAAAACGGATTGTAAACCATTATATTCTTCAGTTTTCTCATTAAAATTTTCATTAATTAATGGTTTGACTAATAAATTATTATCATATGTTCTTGATTTAATCTTTTCTAAGAACTTATCAAAATTTAATTTAGTTACGTTTTTACCTGCAACCACAAACGAAACTTCACTATTATTTATCATGTTTAAATATTCTTTATATAAACTTTCATTTGTTATCTTATCAAGTATATCTAACTGTGAAACATATGATATTGGGGTGTTATCACCTATTTGTTTATAAAGCATATCCATAGCATAGCTTTGAGCTCTTTCTTTTTTTGACTCTATACTTGATCTTAATTTCTGCTTTGCAAGATTAAATTCATCCTCATCAAATTTTTCACAAGAAGCATTTGGATTAAAAATTATTTCATAAAAAGTATCCATTACCCTATTTAAATTTTGTTTATCAGTATATCTATCGTCCAAAGTTCTAAACAAAAAATAATTTGTTGCATAATTTCCATCCCTTCTGAAATTTGAACTATAATACGCATCATAATTTTCTAAACAATTTATATTTAAAAGCCTATTACTCGGATACTTTTTACATGAATGAAGTAGTATACTTCTAATTAGTGATCTTGTCGTCATCATTTCTTTAGTAACTGGCATTTTAAAAAAAATCGCACCACAAATTGACTTAAATTTATCAACATCAACCAGGTTAACTAATACATTACCTACTTTCTTTTTTACTATTTTCATATTATCACCTCTTAATTATAATATACCCTAATAATTAATTAAATTATAACATATATACATAAAAAGAAGAACTATTCTTGCTGTTCTTCATCGTTATTATCTTCATATTTAACTAAAACTTCCCTTGGTTTAGAACCATTAGCAGGTCCAACTATTCCTCTTTCTTCTAATAAATCTATCATTCTTGCTGCTCTATTATAACCAAGACGATATTTTCTTTGAAGTAAAGAAGCACTTGTCTTTCCACTTTTTATTACGAAATCTACGATTTCATTATATAAAGGATCATCATATTTATCATCTTTTACATCATAAGATGATGACCCAAGAGGTTTGTCATCTAAGTTGGTGAACTTGTCATCATACTGGGCTTTTTGTTGCTTAATCGTATAATCGACAACTTTTTGCACTTCTTCTTCCGATACAAAAGAACCTTGTATTCTAGTTGGGGTACCTTCTCCCATTGGTAAAAATAACATGTCACCTTTACCAATCAACTTTTCAGCTCCTCCCATATCAAGAATAGTTCTTGAATCAATTTGCGAGGAAACCGCAAAAGATATACGAGATGGAATATTTGCTTTTACAACACCCGTTATAACATCGGTTGATGGTCTTTGGGTTGCAACTATCAAATGAATACCGGCTGCTCTTGCCATTTGGGTTATTCTCATTATCGAATCTTCTACTTCTTTTGCTGCAACAAGCATTAAATCGGCAAGCTCATCAATTAAAACAACAATATATGGTAATTTTTTAACACTTGTATCTCCAGAATCTATTTTTCCTTGAATTTTATCATTATAACCCTCTATGTTTTTTGTTCCACTTTCACTAAATAAATCATAACGTTTTTCCATTTCCTCTACTATTTTCTTTAAAGCAATGGAAGCTTTTTTTGGATCAGTTACAACAGGAGCAAGTAAATGTGGAGCCCCATTATACATTGAAAGTTCAACTTTTTTTGGATCAATCATCATGAGTTTTACTTCATCAGGTTTAGCCCTCATAAGAATTGATGTAATAACAGAGTTTACGCAAACTGATTTACCAGAACCAGTTGCACCAGCAATTAAAAGGTGTGGTGTTTTATTAACTTCCATCCATCTTGGATTACCCATTATATCTTTACCTAAAACCGCAAGCAACTTACTATCTGATTTTTCTTTTGGAATCGCTTGCAATACTTCTCTTAAAGAAACAGGTGTTGTAACTTTATTTGGTATATCAATGCCAATCGTTGACTTACCCGGAATGGGAGCTTGAATCCTAACGTCTTTAGCAGCTAATGCTAATGCTATTTCTTTATTTAAACTTAATATCTTACTTACCTTAGTACCAGATTTTATCTCAAGCTCATACTGAGTAACAGTAGGGCCTACGTGCGCTTCAACAACTTTACCGTTAATATCAAAATCGGTTAAAACTTGTTCCAACAATTTTATATTAGAAGAAATATTTTCCTCATTTGCTTTAGTATTTACCTTCTTAGGTAAATTCAAAAGCGAAGATGGAGGGAGTTTATATTCACCATTTGTACCAGTTAAAACAGCCTCTTCAGTTTCCTCGATTGGAGCATGATTTAAATCATTAACGCTTGAAATAACGACTCTTTTATCTTTAGGTTCGTCACTTTTATCCTCATCATCATTAAGTTCTTCCTCATCTTCTTTGTTAATCCATTTTTTAGGAACAAAAAATAGTATTACTTTTCTAACAACAGATGCAAAAGATAAATTAAATATTAGCATTGCTCCAAATAAAATAAGAACAAAACAAATTATTTTAGATCCTAAAATGTCAAATCCTAAAACAAAAAGATAAGAAAATAACGCACCTAAAATTCCTCCGCCTTGAATATAATTAACATCATTAAAGCCAGATACTACGTTTGATATTGTATCTTGAAACACCGCAGAACCGATATTTGTATCATACATTATGTATTTAACATGCGCTAAAGAAAGAATTGCTATTGAAAATAAGTAAAAACCAATTAATTTTTTAGTAAACATTTTAGGCTTTTTTCTAAATAATAATACGTATCCACCAACTATTAAAAAGAATACTAACCCCCAATTGTAAAAAGCACCAAATAAAAAAATACCAAAATTGCTTACCATTCTTCCTACAAAACCTGATCTTAATAATCCTAAAACCGTTAATACTATATATAAAATTCCAGCTATCTCTACAGGAATTTTCGTCTTTTTCTTACTAGAAGATGATGTTTTTTTCTTAGCCATCATTTCCACCCCACTATCTATCATCAAAATAATTATATCACGTAAAATAAAAGATGTAAATTTAAGGTTACAGAATTATACACTAATTTTCCACTACGTTTGTTTTATCAATAACTTATTTTTATCTATTATAAGATATATACCTTTAAAAAAAAGAAAAATTTTTATTATTTTTTCTTTTTAATTTCTATTTCTACCATAATTAAATAAATACTGAATTGCTATGCCACTATACTTTCCATATGTATCTTTAGCAAACTTTCTTATGTTTTTTTCACCCTCTATTTCGTAATCATTTTTCATTACTTTTTTAACCCATGTATCAATTGGAAAGACATCATACTTTTGATACGCAAATAAAAGTATACAGGATGCAACTTTAGGTCCAATACCTATGTTTTCCATTAATTTTTCTAATGATTTATTCGTATCTAAATGGTAAAATTCATTTAAATCAATTTCATTATCATTAAGTTTGTCAATCATTGACTTTAAATACTTATCCCTAAAACCCACTTTACACTTTCTAAAATCAGATTCACTGACATCTTTTAGTTCTTTATATTGTGGAAAAAGATAATATTCTTTATCATTAAACATCACTTTTTTACCATATTTTTCTGCTATGTTATTAAGTGCACTTGCTATTTGTAAAACTCCATTATTCGCTGATATTATATAGGATATAACCGTTTCAAATGGATCTTGTTTTATCATTTTTAAACCATTTGAAAACGAGATGGCTTTTTCTAATTTACTATCTTGGGTAATTAAATACTCATTCATTAAAGAATAATCGTTATCTAAATCAAAATAATCCCTAACTACTTCATTTAAATTTTCTTCTTTATTTGATGATACACATAAATAGTTTTTATCCATATAAACATTAATTACCCTATCTTTTATAATTATGTCATAACTATTATCTTCCTGTTTAAAATATCTAAAAATTTGCCCACATGTTATGGTATCTTCCAATTTAAATGGCTTTGTTACCTTTATTCTTATCATTATTAAACTCCTTGTTCATAAATATATTAGATATTGTAAGTATTATGAGTCCTAATATTAAACTTGCTAAAACATCAGTTAAATAGTGTGCCCCAAAATATATCCTACTAAAACCAGTTAAAACAATCATTAAAGAAAAACAAATAAGTAATGGAATTCTTAATTTACCATTTACTTTTTTATAAACTAATAACATTAAAGTGCCATACAATAAAAACGCTGATATGGTATGTCCTGAAGGATAACTAAAACCACCTTGAATAATCCACTTCCAACTTGGTCTTACTCTTTTTATGATATGTTTTAGAATTTGCATCAAAAAAACACCACTAAATACATTTACAACAACGTATTTAAAATCTGAAAACGCTTTTTTTCTTATGAATATGACACCAGTTAAAATAACCAAAATAGTAATTCCAATTGTTGAGGCTAAACTAGTTATCAAGTATAAAAACTTAGTTATTGTATTTCCCTTTAGCTTTATTATATTGTTAAAAAAAGCTTCATCAATAAAATCCAATTTTCCTAATACAACAAATAACGTTAACAATATAAATAAAATTAAAAGAATTCCTATAAAATAATATTCCCCTTTTTGTCTTTTCATCATTAATCACCCTATTTTCTTTTAGATAACTTGGTTAGTTCCTTTTTCATATCATCACTTAATCTTTCCTTAACATCTTGATTTAAATCTGAAAACACCCCTAAGTTATTAGTTTTTTGCATATCTTTAGTTCTTATTCTAACTTGAACTTTAGCATCATCATAAAATACGTTTGTATTTAATGATTTATAACCATTATTTTTAGGTATTGCGATAAAATCTTGAACACTACCTTTTATTGGAACACAAAATTGATGAATTGCACCTAACGTTTCATAACACATTAAATAGTCTTCTAATACCATTTTTATCGCTAATAAATCATCTATTTCATTTATATTTAATCCTCTTTTTATATCCTCATAAATTGCACCAGCGTTTTTTATTCTATAGTTAAAATCCATACCAACGCCTTCCCTACTAAGGATGGATTGTGTTTTGGTTCCCATGTTTTCCAAACGCTTATTATGAAGTTTTTTTAACTTATCTCTTTTTTTCTCAAGTTTAATAAACTCATCTTTATCAAGATAATACAAACAAAGATCTTGTAGTTCATCTTTCAACTGGTAAATTCCAAGTATCTTTGTTATTGGTACATCAAAATTCAATGTATCATTAGCAAATCTTTTTTGTTTTTCTGGTGATAATGCATCTAAAGTGTACATGTTATGCATTTTATCTCCACCCATTTTAACCGCTATTATTCTAGGCTCTTCTTGTGATGATAAAATGATTTTTCTTTGTGTTTCTTCTTCTTTAGCATCATTTATTTTAGTAACTCCATCTACTATTTTTGTTATGGTTGTTCCGAAATCTTTTTCACAGTCTCTTAAATTATAAGAAGTATCTTCTATCGTATCATGTAATAAAGCCGCGGTAACGCTTTCAAAATCAAGTCCAAAATTTGCTAAAATACTTGCAGCGCCTATCGGATGAACAATATAGTCTTCCCCACTTTTTCTTTTTTGACCTTCATGAAGCTTAGTTGCTTTATATAATGCTTTATATATAACTTTTATTTGATTACTATCAAACTGTTCACACTTTGGTATAAGTTTTAAAAATTCTTCCTGATTTTTAGCAAACATACCATTTAATTTTTTAAAATGCGTTTCGATTTCTCTCATATTATCCCCCCTAA
>CANRHO010000006.1 GCA_947630435.1 uncultured Bacilli bacterium | reverse complement strand
TTGTCATCTCCAACCAGTCAAAGCCGTAATAAAATAGGAACAAATCCACAGTGCTTAAATATTATATCTCATTTCAGATGTAATAAAAAAATATTATAGAAAGGAGAATCTAATATAGTGATTAATAAAAAATCACATAATTAGATTATACGTGTAAAAATGAATAAAAAAATATTTGAAACAAAATTTAAAGGAAGAAAATTAACGGTTGAAATTGGAGAGTTAGCAAAACAAGCTCATGGTGCAGTGTTGGTAAGATATGGTGATACGGTTGTTTTGTCGACTGTTTGCGTAAGCAAAACCGCAAATGTTTTATCAGATTTTTTCCCACTTATGGTTTTATATCAGGAAAAATTGTATTCTGTAGGTAAAATACCAGGTGGATTTATTAAAAGAGAAGGAAGGCCTACTGAAAATGCTACTTTAGCAGCTAGAATGATAGATAGACCAATGCGTCCTTTATTTCCAGGTGATTTTAGAAATGAAGTTCAAATTGTAAACACAGTATTATCTGTTGATCCAGATTATTCGCCAGAACTTACGGCTATGTTTGGATCTAGTTTAGCTACATCAATTAGTAAGGTGCCATTTAATGGACCTATTGCAGGAGTAAAAGTTGGAAGGGTTAATGGAAAATTTATAATTAATCCAAGCGTTAAAGAACTTGAACAAAGCGATATTGATTTAACTGTTGCAGGAACAAAAGATGCTATTAACATGGTAGAAGCAGGAGCTAAAGAAGTAAACGAAGATGATATGTTAGAAGCTTTAATGTTTGGACATGATGCTATAAAAGAACTTGTTAAATTTGAACAAAAGATAATTAAAGAAGTCGGCGAAGAAAAAATGGAATATGAGGTTCTTGAAATATCCGATGATTTAAAACAAAGAATTTATGATCTTTGTAAAAAACCATTTGATAAAGCTATGCGTATTAAAGATAAAATTAAACAATATGAGGCGATTGATAAAGTAAAAGAAGATACCATTACTATGTATGAAAACGAAAATGAAAATCTTGATAAAGAAGAACTTAATGAGCTTATAACCAAAGTAAAACTTTGTTTAGCAGATGTTGAATATGAAGTTTTTAGAAATATTGTGGTTAAGGAAAAGAAAAGGGTAGATGGAAGAAAAATGACTGAAATAAGATCATTATCAACGGATATTGATTTACTACCTAGAACCCATGGTTCTGCTTTATTCACAAGGGGTCAAACTCAAAGTTTATCAGTTGTAACTTTGGGTGCTTTAGGAGAACATCAAATAATTGATGGACTTTCTCCGGAAGATGAAAAAAGATTTATGCTTCACTATAATTTTCCGCAATTTTCCGTTGGTGAAACAGGTAGATATGGAGCTCCAGGAAGAAGAGAAATAGGACATGGAGCTTTGGGAGAAAGGGCACTTTTACAAGTTATCCCATCTGAAGAAGAATTTCCTTACACAATAAGGGTTGTATCTGAAATTTTAGAAAGTAATGGTTCATCATCTCAAGCTTCTATTTGTGCTGGATGCATGGCACTTATGGCAGCAGGAGTTCCTATTAAAGCACCGGTTGCAGGTATTGCAATGGGATTAATAACAGCAGGAGATGATTATACTATATTAACTGATATTCAAGGAATGGAAGATCATTTAGGAGATATGGACTTTAAGGTAGCAGGAACAAAAGATGGTATTTGTGCATTACAAATGGATATTAAAATCAAGGGTATAACTAAGAATATATTAAAGGAAGCTTTGGCACAAGCTAAAAAGGCAAGACTTGAAATATTAAAAGTTATTTCAAAACAAATAAAAGAACCAAGAAAAGAAGTAAGTAAATATGCTCCTAAGACATTAACTTTTACTATTGATCCATTAAAAATTAAAGATGTTATTGGTAAGGGTGGCGAGATGATTACAAAGATAATTTTAGAAGCATCAAACGTAAATACCGTAACCGATATGAACGCCGTTAAGGTAGATATTGAAGAAGATGGTAGAGTAATTATTTATCATACGGATCAAGAAATTATTGATCGTACTGCACAAATGATTAAAAACGTGGTAAAAGAAGTTGAAATAGGAAAAATATACACTGGTAAAGTTGTTAAAGTAATTGATGATTTAGGTTGTTTTGTAGAGTTATGGGAAGGTTGTGATGGTTTAGTTCACGTTTCTCAATTATCTGATAAAAGAGTTGAAAAAGCATCGGATATAGTTTCGGTTGGTGATGATATAATTGTAAAAGCAACCGGTTATAAAAATGGAAAACTTAATTTATCAAGAAAAGAAGTTTTGGTTAAAGATAAAATAAAAGATAAAAAAAATAAGAAATAGAAAATTAATATTCTATTTCTTATTTTTTAACATCTAATATAACTGGTAAAATAATAGGTCTTCTACCTGTTTTTTCATATACAAATGTTAAAAGATCAGCGATTATTTGCCCCTTTAAATCATTATAATTAACAATAGCACTAGATAGTTCTTTAATCACGGTATTTGTTGCAACATCTTCTATTTGTTTTAATAATTCTTCATTTTCGTTTACTAAGATAAATCCTCTTGTTGTTATATTAATTCTGCCTAGTAACTTATGTTCTTGCATATTTATATTGCATATTGCAACTAATATACCATCATTAGCCATTATTTTACGATCTTTAATTACAACGTTTCCAATGTCACCGATTCGATTTCCATCTACGTATATATCTTCAGCGGTAATGTTTCCAGCTTTTCTAACGCCATCTTTACTTAGCGCTAAGACATCACCATTTGCTAACAAAAATGTTTTTTCCTTCGGAATATCACAATCTATAGCTAAATCTTGATGAGCTTTTAGCATTCTATATTCACCATGAATAGGCATAAAATACTCTGGATCAATTAGTCTTATCATAAGTTTTAATTCTTCTTGGTTTGCATGACCTGACGTGTGTATTTCGTTTTCTTGGTTATTTACGAAAACTTCTACCCCTTGTAAGTATAACGCGTTAATAGTTTTTGATACTGACGCGTTATTACCGGGAATAGGGTTAGATGAAAATATAACCGTATCGGTTGGTCTTAATTTTATTTGTTTATGTGTTCCGTTAGCAATTCTAGATAAAGCTGCTAATGCTTCTCCTTGAGAACCGGTGCATAATAGACAAATCTCTTCTGGAGGCAAAGTATTTGCAACGTCAGGTGATATGAAGATTTTATCATCCTTTATATATCCTCCTTCAATTGAAATTTCTATGTTGTTAATCATACTTCTTCCGAATAAAGCAATTTTTCTGTTATTTTTCTTACACGTTTCAACGATGTGTTTCAACCTATATATATTAGATGCAAACGTAGCGACTATTATTCTACCTTTTTTCTTTTCAAATATTTCTTGTAATTCTTCTTCAACTTTTGATTCACTTGCAGAAAAACCTGGTGATAAGGCATTCGTTGATTCACTCATTAAAAGTTTAACACCTGATTTACCAGTATCTGACATTTTATGAATATTACTCATTGGGCCAATGGGTGTCAAATCAAATTTAAAATCTCCCGTTTCAACTATTTTTCCATTAGGTGTATTAATAATGATACCATGAGAATCAGGAATAGAGTGAGTAGTTGCAAAAAATTCAATAGTAAAATGTTTGTATTTGACAACTGTATTTTCATTATAAACTTTTAAATTATCATAACTTATATTTCTATCTAATAATTTTCTTTTAATCAAACCACATGCTTGATTAGGTGCATATATAACTGGAATATTTACGGTTTGTAGTAAAAATGATATAGCACCAATATGATCTTCATGTCCGTGCGTTATAAATAAAGCTTTTACTTTATCCTCGTTTTTTTTCAAAAAAGTGAAATCTGGAATAACGTAATCAATTCCCATAAGATCGTCTTTAGGAAACATTACACCAGCATCAATAACAATTATTTCATCATCGTGCATTATTGCATACATGTTTTTTCCGACTTCGCCCAAACCTCCTAATGCAACAACTAAAGTTTCCGCACGATTATTATCTATAATTTTCATTTAAATTTATAAACTCCTTTCTTATATAATAATTAAAGAAAAATTAACAAGATTAATTATACTATTTTTTTGATTTTTTGTCTATCATTTGATATAATAATAACGATAAAAAAAGGAGCTTAATTAATGACTTATAATGATTTATTATTACGATTATTTGATGTTGTTTATGAAATAAACAAAAAACAAAATCCTAATTACATTCCATCAGAACTTTTTAATGGAATGCGCAATATTTTGAATTTAGAAAAAATATGTGAAGATTATTTTAGTAGATATAAAGATTTATCAAGTGTAGAGTTAGAGAATTTTAACAATTTTGCTAGTTTGGATGGTGAGGCAAGAAGAAAGCTTGAAAGCGATTATAAACAAGCTTATAAAATGAATTTAATAAGTAAAAAATATTTACCAGAATATTCAAACGTTAACGATTATATTTCAGCAATTTTTTTAAACGAAATGAAAGATGATTTTTTTACCAGCTCTTTCGCCCAAATATTTAATGATAAAATAAAAAAAGTATATACAGAAGATGAAACATTATTAAACATATTTAAAATACACTCATTTAATTATAAAGGATTAATGTCTAAATCCAAAAACCTTGGTGTTTTATTTAAGACGTGTTTAAAGGAGTTTGAGATGTTAACAATGGTTTATAAAGAAAATGGATTAGAGGGAGTAATTGCAATTAATAAATATGATACTATTTTGAGGATTATTGAAACAAATAACATTATTATTGAAAACGAAAATTGGTTTTTATCAATGGATGAATATGAAATGTACAATAATATTAAAAAATTTATAGAAAATAATAGAAAGCTCAAGGTAAAGGATAATAACGTAGCTAAAGTATTTTTAAAATTAGAAAATTCTAGATATTGGTTTACGAATAAATATTTGAATCTAGTTTTAAACATGACAGATCAAAATACAGAATTATATAATGCTTTTAATGATGAATCATTAATGTATTTTATAGGATTATTTATTAATTATTTATCAAATGAAAAATTTTTTAACGCCGTAACCAAAAAGGTAGATAATAAGATAGAATTTAAGGATTTAAGTTGTTTAATTGAAAAATTAAAAAAATACAAATTAGATATTCTAAAAAAAGACATATCAGAAATGGAAAAAAGATATTCATGTGAAGGAATTAAAAAGGTATTAGAAGAAGTTGCTAATGGTAAAATAAAAATAGAAGATACTAATTTAGAAGAAAAAAAGAAACTTTGATAAGTTCCTTTTTTTATAGTATAATGTAATATGGTGATATAAATGGGATTATTTGATAAATTAAAAAACGTATTTAAAAAAGATGATAAAAGTTTAGGTACATATGAAAAAGGACTTTGTAAAACGAGAAAAAGTTTTGTAAATAAGCTTTCTAATCTATCCAAAGAATATAAGGAAATAAACGAAAATTATTTTGAAGATTTAGAAGAGTTATTAATTAGCGCTGATATCGGTGTTAATACGGTTATGGATTTTATGGAAAAACTTCAACAAAGGGTTATCAAAGAAAAAATTAAAGATCCTAAAATGCTTACGGAGATAATAGTTGATGAATTATTTATAATTTATGTAAATGATGATATTCTAACTAATAAAATAAATTATAATGAAAAGGGGCCAACCGTAATATTATTCGTTGGGGTAAATGGAGTTGGAAAAACTACCACCATTGCTAAACTTGCATCTAAATTTAAAGATGAAGGTAAGAAAGTTCTTTTAGTTGCAGCAGATACGTTTAGGGCAGGAGCCGTTGAGCAATTAGTTTCTTGGGGGAAAAAAGTAGGTTGCAAAGTTGTTAAAGATGAAAACACCACTGATCCAGCAAGCGTAGTTTATCAGGGCTTAGAAAAAGCAAAACAAGATGGATATGATATGGTATTAATTGATACAGCAGGTAGATTACAAAATAAAGTTAATTTAATGAAAGAATTAGAAAAAATAAATAACGTTGGCGATAAAATAATTAAAGGTTCCCCACACGAAACGTTTTTAGTAATAGATGCAACTACTGGTCAAAATGGTATTAGTCAAGCAAAAGCGTTTAAAGAAATAACTAATTTAACCGGTATAATTTTAACAAAATTAGATGGTACTGCAAAAGGTGGTATAGTTTTAGCCATAAAAGAAGAAGTTGGAGTACCGGTAAGATACATTGGATTGGGAGAAAAAAAAGAAGACTTACAAGTTTTTGATATTGAAAAATATATATATGGATTATTTAAGGATATGATGTAATATGCAAACAAGAAATTATTTAATTATATTATATGATTATTATGGTGAATTATTAAATGATGAAAGTAAAAAATATTTTGAAGATTACTATTTTGATAATTTATCATTGGGTGAGATTGCCAATAATTATGGTGTAAGTCGCAATGCCGTTCACAAAAGAATTAAAACTGCAGAAGAAAAATTATTATTTTATGAGGAAAAATTAAAACTAAATGAAAAAGATAAACGTATAAATAATAAAATAAAAAACATTAAAGATGAAAAAATTAGAAATGAAGTGGAAAATATTTTAAATTAGTGTTATACTATAAATAATAAAATAAAAAGGAGTTGAAGAAGTTATATTATGGCTACGAAAAAGAAAAGTTCTAATCCGGTTGGAAGACCAAAAAAGAAATATGGTGCGGAAACACTTATGAATAATAAAAAAAGCTTTAAGTTAGATAACAATAATATAGTATTAGATAAATTAGGCGATGCTTTAATATTAATGGCAGTAATACTTATTATTGCATGTGTGGTTTTATTTATCGTACTTAATAAATAATTAAAATGCATAAAACTAGATTAAGTCTAGTTTTTTTGATATAATTAAACATGGTGATAAAAATGTTTGAGAACTTAACTGAAAAATTAGAAAATGCGATCAGTAAGATAAAAGGTTATGGAAAAATAACGGAAGATAACATTAGTGATGCAATGCGTGAAGTAAGACTTGCTCTTTTAGAAGCTGATGTTAATTATAAAGTTGTTAAAGAGTTTACTAATAAGGTTAAAGAAAAAGCTTTGGGTGAAGAAGTTAAAAAAAGTTTGAAACCGTCAGATGTATTTTTAAAAATATTAAAAGATGAATTGTTAAATCTTTTAGGAGAAGATAAAACTGATATAGATTTATCAAGTAATCCTAGTATAATAATGTTAGTAGGACTTCAAGGTTCAGGTAAGACAACTAGTATTGGTAAACTAGCTAATTTACTTAGAAAGAAGAAAAATAAAAAACCTATTTTAATCGCATGCGATGTTTATCGTCCAGCAGCAATAGATCAATTAAATACAATTGGGAAAGAACTTGGTATAGAAGTTTATTCTGAAGATAAAAAAAACCCAATAGAAATAGCATCAAATGGGGTTAATTATGCTAAAGAAAATAATTATGATCTAGTTTTAATTGATACCGCTGGACGTCTTCATGTTGATGAAGAATTAATGAATGAATTAAAAAATATTAAAGAAAAGATAAATCCAAATGAAATTATATTAGTAATAGATGCAATGATAGGACAAGATGCAATAAATGTAATAAACGGATTTAATGAAGCTTTACCAATTACTGGTACAATATTAACTAAGATGGATGGGGATACCAAAGGTGGTGTTGCTCTTTCTTTAAGACACTTAACAGGAGTTCCTATTAAGTACATTGGTACGTCAGAAAAACTTGATGGGTTAGATGTTTTTAATCCAGAAAGAATGGTATCCAGAATACTAGGCAATGGTGATATTATGTCAATAATAGAAAAAGCTGAATCTGTTATTGATGAAAAAGATGCTATTTCAACCGTTAAAAAAATCCAGTCAGGGAAAATGGATTTAGAAGATTTCTTATCACAGTTAAAACAGATAAAAAAATTAGGTCCGTTAGAAAACTTACTAAAACTTTTACCAGGTGCAAGAAAAATGGGACTTAATAACATAAGTATTGATCCTAAACAGTTTAGTAGTTTAGAAGCGATAATTTCTTCAATGACAATCAAAGAAAGAAAACATCCTGACATAATAAAATCTTCGCGTAAACAAAGGATAGCGTTAGGTAGTGGAACCTCTGTGCAAGAAGTAAATAAACTATTGAATCAGTTTGAACAAATGCAAAAAATGATGAAAATGATGAAAAATGGTAACTTCAAAATGCCGTTTTAAAAACTTTATAAAAAACAGTAATATTAAACAAAGACCTATTCAAACATTTAAAATTCTCATACTATAAAGTAGGTAAGGGGGATTTTAAATGTTTTTTAATAATAACAATTGTTGTTGTCAAGAACAAAATAATAATTGGCAACAACAAGGGTCTTGTTGTAACGTAGACTCATGTGGTTGTGATCCAATAATTGAACAACCAATAGAAAGATGTGTAGAAAGAAATATTTGCCATCACGTTGAACATATTTGTCCAATTCATACTAGAGTAATAAATAATCATATAATAGAACATACTTATAGACCAGAATATTCGTGTTCAGAAGAAAATACTGTTACAAATATAGATCCAGGCTGCTGTGGCAGTAACTTCTAAAAAATTCCTAATTAGGAATTTTTTTCATTTTATGTTATAATGTTTATATATTAGGAGAAAGCTTATGGAATACGCAAATACAAGATATAACAAAAACGTTGCTTATCAAAAAATAGAGGATAAAATAAAAAAATCTCACTCTTATTATGATTTTATATGGTATATTACTAACCTTGATAATTTTAGGGAAATTTTTACTTTTGAGGATGGAAAATTTAATGCTGCATTTGCTGGAGAGGCAATAGAAAACTTAGAATCATTAAGATTTATATGTAATGATGAAACTGGATTACACGAGGAAAAGAGGTTGCACGATGCTTTTATTGAGTCTGTTAAAGAAGATAGCGCAATATCAACAATTATAAATACATATTTAATTGAAACTAAATATGGTAATCCAAGCCGGATAGAATTAGATGATTATACGCCTAATGATAAATTATTTGCTATTTTAGAAAGTGTTTTTGGATTGGATGCATTAATCCTATCCGTAATTGACACAAAAAAACTTTGGGAAAGATTTAATGAAATAACCGAAGATGATGGAACTTATGATATGGTTAATTTTAATGATGTAATAGAAAAACTATATGAGCTTAGTAAAGGCGATGATACTGAAGCGTTTACTCAAGCAATAGAAAATTATAGTGATTACTTAAGACCTTACATATTAGCAGGTATAAATAAACAATATACGGAGATATCTAAAACAAAGCATGGCAGTTTTGAGCAATGTGATAATTTGCGTGAAATGGTTACTAAGCATGTCTTAAGAATAGAAGAAAATAAAAAAATGTAAAATATTGTACAATCTATTGATATTTATATTACACTTGATATATACTAATATTGGGGAGAGTGATAGTGGTGATATATCCATCAATTGATAAGTTGCTTACTAAAGTTGGTTCAAAATACCTACTTGTTCATGTAGCATCAAGGAGAGCTAAAGAAATATCTCAAACAAATCATTTACAGATGCCTGAATCAAAATATAAGTGTGATAAAAACATTGGTAGAGCATTAGAAGAAGTGATGGAAGACTTAATACAAATTAAATAGTATTATGTTTTTTTAATATATGGAGGTATTTTATGAAAATATTAAAATTTAAAAAAGCTTCCAAAGATAAATATAAATTATTCTTTGATAATAATGAGTGTATAACACTATATGAAGATGTAATAATTAATAATAATTTATTGATATCCAAGGAGGTTGATAACAAATTATTAGAAGAATTATTAAAGCAAAATAATGTTGTATATACATATAATATGGCTATTAATTATATATCCGTTAGAATGCGTAGTATTAAAGAGGTAAGAGAATATTTAATAAAAAAAAATGCAAGTAATTTGTTAATAGAAAACACGATTAAAAGATTACTTAAAGAAGGTTATTTAAATGATTTTAATTTTGCTAAATCATTTACTAATGATAAATTATTAATTGCTAAAATGGGACCTCTTAAGATAAAATCAGAACTTTTAAAATATGGTATAGATAAAAATATCATTAATGAAGTTATATCTGAAGTTGATAAAACAATCGTTGAAAATAACCTTACTAATTTGCTTTTAAAACAGTTAAAAATAAAAAAAGATAGTACTAACTCATTAAAGATTAAACTACTTAATTACTTTATTAATTTAGGTTATGAAAAAGATATGGTAATAAAAAAAATATCAAAATTTGAAATTAAAAGCGATGAAAATAAATTAATAAGAGATTATAAAAAATTATATAATAAATATAAAGGTAAATATGAGGGTAGTAAACTTATTTATTTTCTTTCACAAAAGCTTTATTCAAAAGGATATACAAGTGAAGATATAAAAAAAGTTATAAAAGATGATTAAATTAATTATATATACATATTACTTCAGTTACAAAGCTTATAAAAACAAGTGTAAATGTCGTACATTCATGAAAAAGAAGTGGGATTTAACCAGCTTCTTTTTCATTTTTATCAAATAAAAAAATAGTCAATTGACTATTTTTAGTTACTACTTGATGTGGTAGTTGTTGTAGTAGTTATAGCTTCTTTTATATAACTATTATAATCATTCTTTATAGTTTTATCTTTGATTTTAATGTTATATTTTTTTCTTAAGGCAATCATTGCCTTAACACTTAACGTAGAGTCTTCATCCTTTTTTTCCTCAACGAGTTTTTCTTTTATAGTATCCTTAGATTTGTTGTAACTTGGTTTTTTCTTTTGACCCGTTTTTAAAATTATATGATATCCGTATTCTGTTTTAACAGGCTCTGTTGTATACTCGTTAACATCTAGTTTATATGCTGCTTCTTCGAACTCTTTAACCATGTCTCCGGTGTTAAAATATCCTAGGTTTCCACCATTATCTTTACTTCCTTCATCATCTGAATACTCTTTTGCTAAATCACTAAAATCGGCACCATTTTTAAGTTTTTTAATTATGTCTTCTGCTTTAGATTTAGCTTCTTCTTCTTTAGCCTTTATTTCTTCATCAGTAGCATTATCATCTGTTTCGGTTGATATTAAAATATGTTTAGCCTCTATATCACCATATATTTTTTCATCATAATACTTTTTCATTTCTTTTTCAGTTAAATTTTCTTTTATATAATCTTCGGTAGCATTAGTTAACTTACTGTTTCTGATTAATAATTCTTTTAATTCATTTTCATTTTTAATTCCGTTATATTCGAGAAATTGATTATAGCTATCGCCATAAGTATTTTTATAATTTTCAATGGTTGATTCAGCGGATTTTTTTATCTCATCAGTTGTTTTATATTCTTTATTTAAAATGTATTCATCTATTAAGTTGATCGCAACTGATTGTCCATTTTGACTTTTTAACTCTTCATACAATTGGTTAGCAGTGATGGTTTTACCATCTACTGAGACTACTATGTCCTCACCATTTTTAGTTTTTGTATTTTTAGCAGATACACCAATTAATATAATTAGTAGTATTGCTATTATTATGATTCCGCTAATAATTATTTGTTCTAAGGTAAGGTTATTGAACCAGGTAATTATTTTATTAGGCTTTTTATCTTTTTTTGTATTCTTATTTACTTGGTTAGATTTTTTAACACTTTTTTTGTTGTCGCTTTTTTTGACATTAGATTTAGTTTCGCTTTTTTTTACAGATACTTTTTTATTAGTTTTTTTAGTATCATTATTTTCTTTTTTGGCATTATTTTTCTCTTTTGCCATTTTCTCATCTCCTATCCGTATACTTATATATCATAACAAATTATATGTTTTAACGCAACTTTTTTGATAAACATATTCACACATTTTATGGTATTACCATAAAATACTTTGAAAAGACAAAAAGGAGGAATGAATTATGGGAAACAATTATGCATCCGGTGCTGGAATTATATTAGTATTATTCATCTTATTAGTAATCATAATAGGTGCTTACGTTTAGTATAAAAAAAGGAGGTTTATAAACTATGGCATGTTGCGGAACAACAACTACAACTAGTTCTTGTAACCCATGTGGAAACACATGCTCAAGAAATAGAGGTAATGGATTTTTACTAGTAATAGTACTTTATATCCTACTTGCAATAATAGTTGGTTCATTTATATGCTAAAGGAAGCTTTTAAAAGCTTCTTTTTTCTATTGATTAAATTTATTAAAATGGTATAAAATAAGATTAGATATAAATGGTGGTGATATAATGTTCACTATAAGGGTAGGAAAAAGAAAAATTAAATTATTGAATTGGATTATATTCATCCTTGTTTTATTTTTTATAATATATTTAATTGGTTCAGTTTTTTTTATGATACCAGTTTTTACTAAAAGCTATAACTATAAACTAGTAAAAGAAAATTACGAAATAAATAATAAAGTATTTTTTAAAAACTTGTGGTTTACTTGTAAAACAACCGAAGAATACAAAATTAAAGCAGAAAATAATTTCATATACGACGCATTAGAAAAGGACTTAATAAAAGATGGTTTTAAAAAAAGAAAGCAAAAGTTAATTAGAGTTAATAAAAGTCTTGGAACATGTAAAAATGATAGAGATCTCTATAAAAAAAATCATTCTGATAATTATGTTTTATTTAAATTAAATGGAGAAAAAGAAAAAAAAGTAATATATGGTAATGATTATAATGATGAGTACGTAACTGCTAAAATAAGTGACAAGGTAATAAAAAACGTAAATATTATATCTAACGTAAATAAAAATAAGATAGGAAAATACCTTGTAACTTACACCATGAACATTTCTAAAGATTATACCCAAAGATTATATAGGATAGTAAACGTTAAAGATGAAGAAAAACCGGTAATTAAAATAGAAGGAGAAAAAAATTTATTTTTAAATTACTCAGAAGCATATAAAGAACCTGGTTATACCGCGGTGGATAATTATGATGGAAATATTACAAATAATGTAGAAGTTAAAAATACCGTTAATTCAAAAAAAACTGGTACTTATAAAATAACTTACAAAGTAAAAGACTCTTCAAATAACGTTGCAATTGAACAACGAATAGTTACGGTAAAAGAACAAAATAAAACGGTAAATAAAGAAGAACCAAAGATACAGGTAAAAGATGGAATTACATATGTTAATGGTGTATTAATTGTTAATAAGACTTATTCTCTTCCGAAAAATTATAATCCTAAAGTAAATAAAACTGCTTTGAAGGCTTTGAAAAATATGCAAGCTGATGCTAAAGCATTAGGACTTGATTTAAAATTAGTATCTGGATATCGATCTTATGAAACACAAAAAAAATTATATGAAAATTATGTTTTAAAAGACGGAGTTGAAAAAGCTAATACATATTCTGCTAAACCAGGAAATTCTGAGCATCAAACAGGTCTTGCTTTTGATATAGGAAAAGTAGATAGTTCTTTTGCTAACACGGATGAAGCAAAATGGATAGAAAAAAACGCACATTTATATGGATTTATTGTTAGGTATCCAAAAGATAAAATTGATGTAACAGGTTATATATACGAACCATGGCATGTAAGATATTTAGGGGTTGATCTTGCAACTAAAGTATGGGAAAGTAATCTTACATTAGAAGAGTATTTAGGATTAAAATAAAAAAAAGCTTCTTATGCTTTTTTTATTATTTCATACACATCTTCTGCTTTTTTTATTAAATCTTTGTGTTTAATTATTTCTATTGTTTTTTTATCATCATAATATGGTTTAATATGCAAGTGATAATGTTTTACCTCTTGAATTTTTCCGTTGTTTTGAATCAATGAAAAACCATTACAACATAGTTTTTCTTCTAATATTTTCATTACTTTTTTAGCGGTTTTATAAATATGTAATAAAACTTCATCTGGAATATCGTTAATGTCTTTATAATGTATTTTTGGTACTATAAGCGTATGTCCATCACTATCTGGATTAATATCTAAATAAGCTAAACACAAATCATCTTCATATACTTTCATACTAGGAATATTGCCTGATACTATTTTGCAAAAAATGCAATCATCCATGTTATCACCTCTATTTAAATTGTACCATAAAACTTGACTAAATAATAAAAAAATGATAGAATAATCCACAATTTATTAAAAGGAGTTGCTAGTAATGACAGTTTTAGAACGTATATTGGATTCTTACTCTTTAGAATTACTTAAAAATCATAATAATGCGAAAGAAGAAGAGCAAAGAAATTTACTAACTAAAGAGGATTATTTAGAAATATTAAAACCAGTTGTAGATTTAATTCAAAATAACAAAGATAAAAACTTAGATGAATTAAGGGATGAATTATATAAAAATTCTGATGTAGAAAAAGTAATAAAAGATTTTATATATAAAAAACAAATGACTCCTGGAGCAGTGATTAGTTTTGGTACAAAAAATTACCATGAAATTTTAAGTATAGGTTATAGGGATGATTCAAAAAATACAATAAATCATGTTGATTCTAATACCCTTTATGATTTGGCTTCAGTAACTAAAATATTTACCTCCATTAGTGTACTAATTTTAGCTAGAAAAAACATTATTGATTTAAATCAAAAGGTTAGTTATTATTTACCAGATTTTAATGGATTAGGTAACATCACTATTTATCAACTTCTTACCTTTAATGCTCCAATTAAAACAGACGGAAGAATAGATAGGGCAAAAGATAAAGAAGAGGCTGAAAAGATTATAAGGACTATAACATTTGATAGTCAAAATGATGGGAAAAGACCATATACCGATATGGGTGCAATGGTATTAAAATATTTGGTTGAGAAAGTAAGTGGTGTAAGTTTTTACGATTTCGTTAAAAGCAACATATTAGACATCTCTAATATGTGCAATACTTACGCAAGTATACCTGATGATAAATTAAGCATGATTGCTCCAACGGGTTATAATGGATTTTATTATAAAGATGGTAATTTTAGAATCAATGATGGTGTAAAGCCAGGAGATTGTTATGATGAAAAAGCAAGAATTATGGGTCAAAAAGATGGTAATTTAAGTGGTCATGCTGGTTTGTTTTCAAATTCCTATGACATGAGTTTATTGTGCCAGAATTTGCTAGAAAAACATATTTTAACTAGCGATGAACTTTATCATATGGCAGATAATGAAACTGGAAAAAAAGGTTTATCTATACAATATTTGGGTAAATTATGCTATTCAAAAAACCCTTCACAGCCTGATTCTGAAGTTTATCATCCGTTAGGAGGTAGAACAATTGCTTCTGCGGGTTGGTGCGGAACGCAATTAACGATTGATCCAGATAATGAAATTTTTTATTCATTATTATCAAATAGAAGTTATAACAGGATGACATTCATAGATGCTGATAAAAAATCATTAATAAAAACGCATGAAGATGGTAAAAAAACGATTATTTTACCAAATGGTGTTGAGAAGATAGATTCATCAAGATACGCGTGGGATAGGGATTCTGCGTTGGTTCACCCAGTTATTAGGCTTGCAATTCAATATAGGTTTTTAGAAGAAATATATAAGGATGAATTAAGCAAAAACAATATTTCGTATTGTAAGCAAAGAAGATATTAAATATGTATGACGCACATTATGATTTACTAACATCAATATATTTTAATTTTAAAAAAAGTAATCCTAAGTCAAATAAAGAAAAACTAATAAATGATTGCATTAATATTTATAAAGAAGGAAACGTTGACGGAGGTATAATTAATTTATATTTTATGTCTTCTTATGAAATGTATCAAGAACTTGGAATTACTAAAAGCGAATGTCAAAATGTTAAAGATATGTTTAAAACCTCCATAAATAATCTAAGACGATTGCAAGACGATGGTGTTATTCCTAAGAACAAAAAGTTTATTTTTAGTATAGAAGGATGCGATTTTATAAATAATCCGGTAGAATTATTAGATTTATATAATGAAGGTTTAAGGGTTATATTACCGGTATGGAATAATGAAAATAAGTTTGGATCTGGAAATAGAAAAAACTACGGATTATCATATTTAGGTAAAGAACTTATTGAATTAGCTATTAATTTAGGTATTGCTATTGATTTATCGCATGCTAACAAACAAACTTTTAGCGACATAATGGATATGGTAGAAATGCATATATTAAAAGGAGAACAACCAGTTATTTTAGCATCTCACTCTAATGCAAGAAAGATATGTAATAGAAGTAGAAATTTAACTGATGAACAGATAAAAAGACTTAAAAATGCAGGTGGTTACTTAGGTTTATTCTCAAATTGTAATTTTGTTAGTCTAAAGGGGCAAAACATTTCGAAAAAAGAAAGAAAACAAAAATACTTAGAAATGATATCATATGTGGTTGATGATTTAAAATATCCAAAGGATAGGATATTATTGGCAACAGATGATATGAATTTTAATCCTGATTGCTCATATCATGGTCTTGAAACTTTTGATATATATAACATAAGAATTGAGCTTAAAGAATTATTATTAAGTAAGTTTGATGTTGCCACAACACAGATGTTTATGAAAACTAACTTTGAAGATTTATATAGCAAACTAAACCCGGTAAAATATAAAGATTTTGATAAAAATAATATTAATAGGAATTTAAATATTTAAAAGACTATTTCCCATTATCCGGAAACATATTTTATAGATGATGAACAAAATAATAAAGAGCAAGGGACTATGGTATCTAATAATAAATAAAATAGAGATTTTTCTCTATTTTTAATTGTTAATATATTAAAAATAATAAAAAAGTGATAAAATAGAATGGATATGGAGCTGATTTATATGTTAGAAATTAAAGATTTAACGGTAAAAGTAGAAAATAAGATTGTTTTAAATAAATTTAATTTAACTATAAAAGATGGTGAAGTTCACGTCATAATGGGACCAAATGGAGTAGGAAAATCAACTCTTACTAAAGCTATAATGGCTGATTCTAACTATAAAATAGTAAGTGGAGACATAGTTTTTAATGGTAAAAGCATACTAAATTTAACTACTGATCAAAGGGCAAGAGAGGGTATGTTTTTAGCAATGCAGAATCCACTTGAAATAAATGGTGTTACCAATGCTGATTTTTTACGTACGGCTTTATCTAGTAAGTATGAAGAAAACGTTAACTTATATAGCTTTATAAAAAAATTAGATAAGGCTAAAAACGAGTTGAAAATGCCGGATGAAATGGTACATAGAAGTATTAATAAAGGTTTTTCTGGAGGAGAAAAAAAGAAAAACGAAATTCTTCAAATGAAAATGTTAGAACCTTCTTTTATAATGTTAGACGAAATTGATTCTGGTGTTGATGTTGATGCCTTAAAAATAGTAGGTGATAACATTAACCTATATAAAAAAGAACATCAGAATTCATCTTATTTAATTATTACGCATCATACGCACCTTTTAAAATATGTTAAACCTGATTATGTTCATATAATTGAAGACGGTAAGATAGTTAAAACTGGTAATTATGATTTAGCAAATAAAATCGAAAATAATGGTTTTTCGTTTTCAAAAGTAGTGATAGAAGCATTTGATGGAAGTGGCAAAAGTGAATAGGATAATAATAGGAAGTGGTAATAATGAAATAGGATCTTTACAAGATAATAAAATAACCATTGATATAACTAGTAACACCAATATTTTAATAAAAGACAGTAAAATAAATACTTATGTGTTTAACGTATTTAATTCAAACGTAAATATATTAAATATAAAAGAAACAAATGATGATGTAT
>CANRHO010000005.1 GCA_947630435.1 uncultured Bacilli bacterium | reverse complement strand
ATTAGCTGGTATTTCTGGTTCGTATAAAACTACATTAATCACTTATTACACTTCTTTCTTTTAATTCTTTTATTATTTGTTTTTTATTTTTTAAATTAGTGCAATCTATTATATCTGAAATTTCTCCTTCTTGATAAAAAACTAACTCTGGAGCATTTTGATAAATTGGATCAGCTATTACCGTATTGTTTATGTTAATGTATATAATCTCATTTTCTAAATTATACTTTTTAATTACTTCCTTAAAGTTTTCTTCAAATTCAGTTGAAGCGTCTTCACTACTATTTGATACATAAATAATGGTTTTTGGTTGTTCTATTACATGCGTTGATATTTCCTCATATTTTATCTCAGTTAGGAAACCTCCTATTGTAGAAGTAGAAAGTAAATTATTTTTTCTATTTTGATTAATCTTAAGTGATACAAACAATACTGCTAAAGTTACAATGCATATTACTATTAATAATATCAATCTTTTTGTATATTCTTTCATATTAGCCTCCATCATAATTATATTTTACCATAAATATCAAAATGATAAAAGAAAAATAAGTTTTAAGTTTATATTTTCATTTGGTGATATTTATATTTTAAATATTTTTTCCCCTTTGATAACCTATATTTCATATCACTTATAAAATTATTTATTTTTATTTAATCACCTAATATTTTCTTTGAAAAATTTAAAATTTTTTTGTTTAATATAAAATTTTACAATTTTTTAAAAGTTTTGTATAAAAAAGTAAAACATTTTTTTCTTTTTAAAACAATTTTGTACCATGTATGTTTTTCCAACTTTTTTTATAAGATTTAACAAATTTATACTATTAACTATTCATAATAAAAGAAACCTATAAAATGGTTTCTTTCGAAAATTTATTTTGTAATAAAATTAAGGAATAATTTCTAATAACTTTTATTATCATTCAATATCCAACATTTCATCTTCATTACTTTCATTCTTACTAAATTCACTTATATATTTAACAAGCACTGGCTTACCACGGTTCAATACAAAACAGAAATCATCATCAATACTCTCTTTTATCTCATCTGTTCTAACAGAAACTTTAAGAGTAAACTGATCATTAATGCCATCCGCTATCCAAATACCATCATTTGATTGAAAGTTGTCTTTAAACCAAGATTCATATTCTACTTTCTTTATGTTATCAATACTATCTATAATAACATAATTTATTATGTTTAAATCTTTAGCTTTGGTAAAGAAATCCGTTAATTTGTTTTTATTTTCTAAAGATAACTTATTTTTAAATCCTTCTATACCATTAATAACAAGTAAAATCTTCTTTTGTTTTGATAAAATTTGTGAATTATAATTATTTTGACTATACAAGTTATAACAATCTGTTTCATATTTCATAATTTTATCAAAAAATTCATTAAAATCATTTTCTTGATAAGTTATTCCTTGTTTTGTTTCATCTGAAATATTTATTTCTCCGGCATCTAAAACCATTGTTTGAAAACAGTTTTTAGTTTTTAATTGATTAATAAAAGCATTAGTAAAATCACTCATTATAATTGGTTCGTTGGAAGTTATTACGTTTATTAAGTTTTTAGTAAAGTTGTAGTAAGATACATTTAAACTTTTCTTTTCTATACCAATTATAACATCCATGCTATTAGCGTTTAAATTGTCTTCTACCGCTTCATAATTAACTATTTCTGGAAGTATTGGAACCGGTTTAGCCTTAACTTTATATTTTTGTTTATCCGCGTTTATTGTGGTTTCAATAATTTCGTTTATTTTATCTTGAGTATCAATTGATGCAGTTTGAAATTCATAAACGTTTTCTGTTTTTATAATACCTCTTCCAAATAGCTTAGATGGGTAACTTTTATTTACACTACCTAAAATAGTTGAATAATCATCTTCATTATTCTGTTGTAAACAATATATCTGAGAAAAATTTTGTTTAATTTTGAATCTCATACCATTTGGAGTATTACAAGTTACAATAAAGTATATTCCATATTTTGAACATTCACGTGTTAATACGTTTAAAGTATCCTCATACTCTTCATAAGTATCCTGGTAAGCTTCAAAATTATTTAAAATAATAACTATAGTAGGAGCTTTATTACCACTTTTTGCATTGTAATTAAAGAAATTACCACCATAATTAGAAAATAAATTTTTTCTTTGCTCCATCATGTTATTAAGCATCTTATAAAGATTAACTACTTTTTCTTCTTCATCTATTTGAACTATATCCCCAACATATGGAGATGATTTAAATACTTTAAGTATTTCTGCACCAAAATCCATTATATAGAAATTAATATCTTCTGGTGTATATAAAATCATTGCTTCATAAACAAGCGTCATTATAAAGTTTTCTTTTCCAGAACCAGGCGCTCCATAAACTAAAGTATTTCCTTTAGCACTTATAGGTACCGTAAGTATACTTTGCCTTTGTTGTTCTGGTACGTCATACTCTCCTACAGGAATATCTATTATACCTTGTTTTATTTTATAAGAATATTTTTTAACTAATTCACCAATTTTTATAAAACTTGGTATTTTATCTAGCCATAACGGCTTTGATTTTATTTTTTGTTCACTTGCTATATCTGCCAAATAATTTACTATGTTAGATAATTCTTCACCATATTTTTTTTCGTTATTATCAACTTTTTTTTCTCTAGTTTCAACTTGTCTTACCACTTGGCCTACATTATTTATAAAATTTATGGCCGTATCTATTGGTTTTTTAGTCTTTTCTTTAGGAATATATTGTCCTCCAGCCCATGCTGCTTGCCCAAGAGTAAACACCTCGTTATAACCAACTTGGAAATAAAATCTACCGGTTTGCTTTAAAAACGCCGCATCAGGGCATTTAATAACCTCGTTAGAATCTCCTTTATCTTGAACTCTTAAACATACCCTAAACCTCGTGTTAGACCAAATTTGAGGATCAACTACACCACTTGGTTTTTGGGTTGCCAAAATAAGATGCACACCAAGTGAACGTCCAATACGTGCAGTCGATATAAGTTGATCCATAAATTCAGGCTGTTGGGTTTTAAGTTCCGCAAACTCATCACTTATTATAAATAAATGTGAAACCGCCTCATCTACTTTATTCTCCCTAAATAATCTTTGATACTTATATATATCAACAGTTGATTCTCCAGTTTTATCCCTTGCAACATTAAATAGTCTTTGTCTTCTTTTAAGCTCACTTTCAATCGATGATATACTTCTTTTTATTTCACTTGCATCTAAGTTGGTAATGGTACCTACTAAATGAGGTAATTTTTTTCCAGAGTTAGCGTTTTCAAAAGCTCCAGCAAGTCCACCACCTTTGTAATCTATTAAAATAAATTGAACTTCTAGCGGGTTATAATTTACCGCTAAAGATAAAATATAGCTAATAATAAATTCTGATTTACCAGATCCTGTCATACCAGCGACTAATCCATGAGGTCCATGATACTTTTCATGTAAGTCAATATATTGTAACTCATTGTTTTTTCCATAACCAACTGGTGTTGATAAAGTCTCCATAGGATTACTTTTTTGCCATCTGTTAAGTGAATTTAACTGCTCTACTTTACCTACGTCATACATCTCTAAGAATCCTACACGATCTGGTATTTTAGAAGATCCATTATCACTTGTTTCAATAGGAATATTAGAAAGTATTTTATAACATTCATTATAATTAATTCCATTATTAACATCTAATATAAAATCATGTTTATCTTCATTTACAACGTTTTTAATGGCATTACCATTTTTAGAATTAACAGTTATAAACGATTTACATTGTTCTGGTAAAGTTGCAATATTCCCATTAGAAATTATCAAACTAAAACCATAATTATCTTTTTCCTTAAGTAAGTTTTCTATAAAATCCTGACTTCTAACCATTTTAAACGAATCTGTTATAACAAGAAAGATTTTATCATACTTATGTGGATTTATTTCTCTTTGCTCCACATCACGTCTTAAATTAAATATTTTTTCTAAATAAGAGCATACAACTCCATACTCTTCGTTTTTAGATGCAAAAAGTCTAAGTTGTTTATCATCTGTGAAACAATGAGGTAAGTTCTTAATATCTTTCCAAGTGCTTTTTTTATCATTATCAGTTAAGATTACTATTTTTAAATCTATATAACTATGAAAAGTTATTAACTGTAATATTATCTTTTTTAAATAGTCACTTCTGTCTTCGTATTTACCAATTACACCAGAAATGTGATTATCCATAAAAGAATAAGGAACTGGAACATTTTGCAAAATCTTAGTTTCTCTTCCTAATTTGTCAGCCACGTTTTTAAGTTCGTCTTCATCCATTGAAAATTGTTCTTCTGGATAAGTAATTTTAAGTTTCATAGGATAACTTCCATATCCTAAACTAACCTTTAAAAAATCTTCATCTTCTATTCTTTTTTGCCACAAAATAGGATTCTTATCTAAAATAATTTTATTGCAATCAAGCAAACTTGGATAATTTCCTTTTAAAATATTTGTTTGGTTTACAAGTTCATTTTGTATTTCTTTTCTTTTTCCGTCAATATACTTAGTATACTTATTTATTCTTTCCTTTTCCTTTTTCTTTCTTCTTTTATTTTCAAACTTACGGGTTATTGTAGGCCATAATAAAGTTGATGCAACCATTGCAATTGACATAACAATTGATGGCATTGCACTAGATAAAGAACCTGTTCCATTTCGTAAATTAGCAATAGAAGTAAACGCCATAACCATAGAAGACATACTCATCGTAAGCATTGGCCCAACTGTCAAAATAACCGGCATTTCATTTTCTGGTTCTTTAGCTGGAGGTACGTCTATTTTAATTTCCTTTTCTTTTATCTCAGATACAAAACGAGGAGTTTTATGAAAATAATCATCATCCTTATACCATTTCATGTCTAAATCTTCATCATCCTCAGCAAAAGACTCTTCTATAGTTTCATAAGTAGCAGCGGTAAGACCATTTACACTAAAGTTATTACCATAATAATATATGTTTAATTTAGCATTAAACTGATACTTCATAAATACTATCTTAAGTCCATTTAAAAAAATTGTATCACCATATTCAAGTACTTTTTTCTCATATACCCTTAAGTTATTAACATATACTCCATATCTTTTACTAAGTGCGTATAAAACGTATTTTCCATTTTCAAAGACAAGTTTAGCATGCTCTGTATCTAATATATTAAACGATATATTACACTCTGGCTTACTACCAATTAATATTTCTTTTACATCATTAGGGCTAATATAATAATCACACGAATTATCATCACTAGAAGGACAGCAATAAATAAGCATTGCTTCTTCAGTTGAAGCCTTTTTAACAGAATAAAAAGAATAATTTTTTAAGTCAAAATATGCTATATAATCATTATTTTGGGCACAATAAAACTCTTGGTTACTAATAAGTCTCCAAATACCTTGTTCTTCTTTAATATTAAGTAGGTTTACCTCTTTACCACTTTCGTCGTAATCAGTAACCCAAAAGTTTCCAGATGGAACATCTGGAATATTAATACTTCTTATTCTATCCTTCTTTATTAATTGTACCCGCATATTTATTCCTCACTCATCAAATTATTTATTATTTAATAATCGGTATTTTTGACGTTTGTTCTAACCTCAATTTTTCATCTTGTATAAATCTATTTAATCTTAAACTAATGTTATTATTAACACCAGTAATGTAATTTATATCAACTGTTAATTCAGATAAAAGTTGTTGTGCATTTTCCTTATTATAGCTTTTCACTTTTTCAAAAGCTTCTTCGGCTTGAACCTTAATTTTTTCTAGCTCTATCTTATTTATATTCTGAAAATCCTTATGGTAGGTATTTATTGCATAAGAGAATATCGTAGATGATAATTTTTGAATTACTTCATAATTACTGTCTACAACGAACATCATTTCCTTTTCTTCAGTAGATAATTTAGACCATTTTTCACAATTTTCAATTAAAACTTCCATTTGAATACTACTTAAAAATTCTTCTGATATAGCCTCTTTAAAATATGATGAATATTTTTTAAGTATGTATTTTTCAAAACCCTCTAATAAATTTCTATTTTTTTGTTCTTCTTCCAAAAATAATTTTCTTTCTAACAAATCCAAAGCTTTTCTTACAATATCGTTCATAAATTAATTCCTTTCTATAATTATTAATATTTATTTACCTTTTAGTATTTTCTTTACCCTTATTTCAAAATCTCCCATAATATTATTGATAATGTCATAGCAAGATTGCTTAATATCATTTTTATTTATTTTTACATTATACATTTTTTCTATCCTATCAATAGTACATTCAGGATAAGCTAATATAGTTAAGGCATTATCCAGACTATCATATGAATAGTCATTTTCCATCACAGAATCAAAGAAAGTTTTTAAAGCATCTGAATCTTTATTCATATATATTTCAGTAACTGAAGTACCGGTTCCTAATTTTTCAAGTGCTTCATCTATTTTTTCTATTGCTGCAACAGCGTATTCATATGCAGGTCGAGTATTCAAACCTTTTAATTTTGCAAATTTTTGTGCAATATACTCAGTTGCTCCTTCATTCAATCCACGATACTCCCAAGGTAATGAATAATTGCTAAATTTTATTTCACCAGGTCTTATAATTTCACCTAATAAATGATTTATTTCATGATAAACAGTTTCAATGGATTGGCCATTTCTAATATGAATTTCACCAGTTTGAGAATTTGCAAACCCGCCTACATTACTTGCATCTCCTGAACCATAAGCTTTTTGGAAACTTTCAAATGTATCATGAATTTTAACATTAGAAAGAGCTCTATCAACATCAAATTTACTAATCTTTAAAACACCTTTATCAATCAATTCATAATAATTTTTTTGAGTTTCCTTTACCCATTGATGTGATTGGTCAATCTTTAATTTATAAAAACTTCTTTCAATTTGGTCAATATTTGTATTACGAAGTTTATCAGCATATTTTGATGGAAAGTCTGATACATTTTTAGTATTTGTACTAATTTCTCTTATAATGTCATAACCATCAACTCCCATTGTATCACATTCTTTGACAAAATCATTTAAAATATCATATACTTGTTTATCAGTTTTTATATTGTCAATTTGTTCTAAACTTTCCATTATATAATTTTTATCTAAAGTTTCCACAAAGTTTCTTATATTACCGCTTCTAGTTATGTCATCTAAATTACCCTTTTCTACATACATTTTTAATCTAATAAGAGCTTCGTCTGGATAATATTTACTAAATTCATTTAACATCTCAGAAAAATCGGCATAAAGTGGTTTTTGATTATAATCAAGATATTTGACTAAATCATCGGCATCGCAATTTTTTGTTACATAAGTCCTTATTCCACCCTTACTAGTTAATTGCAATTCATTTCCTGTTTTTAAATAATTTTTGATTCTTTCAAATGATTCACCCGGATAATATTGTTCAAACATATTAATCATTTTATCAAATTGAACAAACTTTGAACCATAATCAACTTTTGCATTTTTTAACCATACTATACTGCCATTAGATGTAATCTGATATCCATTTTTTACAATTATTATATTATCTGGTTTTTTAAATACACTAAATACATCTTTAGGATTAATATCATCAGAAATATTAATTATAACTCGACCAAATCTTGTATTTTTATTTATCAATTTGATATTTTCAGGCACAAAAGCGTTTTTATTCATTATATATGTACCTTTAATATTATATTTTTTCAAAAAAGGAATGTCATAGGTTTGATCTATAGCCCATCCAGGGACTACATTAAATCCTGAATTAATATAAGCATCATTTGGATTAATATTTTTAATGTTAATATCACTTGCGTTTTTACTGATTTTACTAGCATTAATATCCAGATCCGCGTTTTTTACAGTTATATTTACGTCTGCATTTTTAGCTAATATTTCGTCTAATCCATTAAGTTCTCTTTTTGCAGCCTGAGTAGTACCTTTTCCAAATACATCACCAGAATCTGATAAAGCTGATAAGAAGAAAGCCGTTCCCATTGATGTATAAAGGGCCTTTGTTCCACCATACTGTTCAAAATAATAATTCCATTTATCGGAAAAGTTATTAAACTTTATTGTTTGCCCACTTTCATCAGTTATAATATCATCCGAAAAACCAACATTTAATAAAATGCTTGAACAATCTTGTGCAACAGCAGTACCTGCTTCAAAAAGCATTTTTGTTCCTAAAATACCAACTTTTTTTAAGACTGCACTTCCACCTTCTTTTAAAGCATTTTTAGTCACTGCAGTTGCCGCTGATTTAGCAATTTTATCACCTTTCATACCAATTTCAAAGAAAATTCCATCTAAAGCACCATGACCATAACCTTTTAAAATGCTTTCTAAATACCCATTATTTTCGTCTTGAAAATTTTCTTCTACATAATTTCCAGCCTTCGACATTCCATAAAGTACAGAAGGGGGGATTGCACCATGTGTTACCGCGGAAACCCCAACTGCAGAAATTACTATTCCAACTTCATTCCCGATTTCTCTTACAGTATCAAATCCATATGCGCTTTCACGTAATGATTCACTATATGCATCATCAAAAAATGTTTTTACATGTTCTTTTGAAACAAAATCTCTAGAATTTTGTCTTGCTTCTTCAGCCTTTTCTTCTGTGAATGTTCCATCAAATTCAAGATTCCACAAACAATAAGCTTCGGTAACAATAGGAGCACATGCATCTACTATTCCCTCGCCAAACTTACCGATTCCTTCTATAACCGCCGTTCCTGCAACTGTAATAGTAGCTTCAGTTCTATCTAAAACGGTTTGTAAATTAGCTCCCCAATCTTTATCTTCTGACCAGCCTAATTTATCAACGGTTCCAACAACTGCAGAAGCAGAATTTATCTTAATTGATAAATTAGACTTGTACTCTTTTAAAGTTGGTAATTTAGCGAGTTTAGAGGCTATTGCTGAATCATTTGCACTTCCTTTTGCTCCAGCTAACTTATCATCAATTACTTTTAAGTCATGTAAATAATATTCCCAAATATTTTTTATTCTACCATTTATTCTGTTTATTCTTTCATAATGCTGGCTTAATTTATTGCGCATTCTTACAACCGCGGAATCATTGCATTTTTTTATGTAGCTATTTTTAAAATCACTATAATATGTATTATAAAATTTATCTTTTGCGGAGGTAAAATCCTTAAGCCAACTTTCTATCTTTGTAACGTTATAAGTTCCCACGAGGTTTTACCTCCTTTCTGTTTATTTTTTTGTTATTGAGGGTTATTAGAGCTTTGTTGCTTTTTAATAATATCGTTTAATTCCGCAACTAACTTCTGCTTAAATTTGCGTTCTTCTTCATCCCTTAATCCTAAATAATATACTTTATCTATTTGATTATGATTAAATAAAGCCATCTGTTTACTTGATATTATTCCTTCTGGATATAAGCATCCAGTATAGTCATATGCCTTATCTTTTTTTGACTCATCAAAAGAACAAAAACCTGTTATCATAAGTCTTTTTTTACCACCCTTTAAAAGTACTACCGTACCAATTGGTAAAAATCTTCCTAAATCATTATTCATTATTTTTTTCCTCCTTATCCAATTAAATTATCTATTTTTGTTTTTAATGCTGATTGCCTTGATTTTGCACTTGATAGTTTAGAATTCATATCTGATATTTTAGAATTAACGTTAGACAATTTCCAACTATAATTATCAATTTTATTCTGCGTATAATTTCTACTTATTTCCGGTTCTTTGGATGAATAATTTCTCATCGTCTTTTTATACGAATTTAATTTACTATTATATCTATCACGATCACTTTTATATGAATCTAATGAATTATTATAACGTCTTATGTCATCATCTAAGTCCTGATATTCCTCTATATAATCACATGCCGTTTGATAATTTCTTAATTTTTTCTGAATTTCTTTTATTTCAGATATATTTTTATTAATTGCGGTTTTTATTCTGTTGATTATTCCACCAGACCATTCTGAACTATTTAATTTATTAACGACATTATCATAATTATTGCTATTTATGTTATCAACTTGATTTATTGCTCTTCTTAAACTATTCACGTTTATATTTTCATATGCCATAATTTCTCCTTTATTTTTGCATATTTCTTTGATTGATTGCTGCCTGTGCATCAGCTACTTTATATCTTTCTATAGAAGAATTAATATTATTATTAAGTTTATACATTTCATTACACAATGCTCCAAAGTTAGAAGCTAAGGCATTAAACTTTTTATTATAGTTATCGTATCCTTTTCCTTTCCAGTGGTCAGCATTATTAATTTTATTTACTATACTCTTAGCATTTTTCACTTGATCTACCATATCATTTGTTAATTTAGTGATTTCATCATACATTCCTTTTAATACTTCATAACTTCCTATGCCAATTATTTGATTTGCCATTTAAAACACCACCTAGTCTATACTTATTGATTTATTGTAGTTTTCATCTAACGTTCTAAAAATTTCATATACTTTAGTTAAAAAAACATAATAATCATCTAAAACTTGTTTATATTTTTTTAGTTCTGGAAAAAACTCATCATTATATTTTTTTATAATCCTAGTAGCATCATCTCCTACCCAAATTTGGGGAATAGCATCTATATAATTTTTTAGTTCGTTTATGTCTTTATTTAAATTATCAACACATTCTTTTATTTTTGTGGCATCATTACTTATATCACCTGTAGCAATTATTTTCATAACATATCTCCCTCACAAAAAAATGCTATAAAATAACATTTTTTTGTCAAAGAGCTTTTGTTAAGCCCTTATTTTATTGCATTATTTACTGCTTTATCAACAGATTGATAATTTTCTACCATCTTCTTTAAGTAATCTGAACAAGATGTAACAGCTTTTACAAATTCATCAAATCTTGCAGATAATGCATCGAATTCACCTTTAACTTCCATTGCAGCCTCGCCTGACCATACTCCATCAGTACCAATTTTATTCATTTTTTGCTTGATTTTAGTATTTAAAAGTTCATTCATAATAGTTGCTTTTGTTTGTAACTGATTTGCAATACTAATTATTTCAGCATAAGATAATTTTGAAAATGCCATAATCGTTCCTCCTTAATTTAAAGTATTTTGTCTCATTGTTTCTTCATATGCATTTGCAGCAGATACTAATAATCTTCCAGCTTCGTCTATAGTTTTTTGAAGTTCATTCATAATCTGAGCTTGCTCTGCTATTTTTCCAGTATAGGAAGTAGCATCAGCACCTTCCCAGTCACTTTTTAAATCTTCATTTAGCTTATTTATTTCACCTAATAAAGTTTTAAAATCATCTGCATCTGCACTTATAGCTGTACCTACTCTTTTTGTTTCTCCATAATCAATATTTAAAGAACTCATTTTTTCACCTCCTATTAAACCATGATTATTCTTGCCCCGTTTTTTATTCCGCTATCCTTTACGTATACGTTATTTCCATATTTAACTCCGGTATCAATATCAAAAAATAAATAATTTTTATCGTTTAATATTCCGCCTGATAATTCTTGAATACTTTTTATAATATACTGCTTTATAGTACCCATTTTTTTGTTAATAGGAATAAACAAATCAAAGCTTTGTTCAATTGAAGGGACCTCAACCGAAATAAGTAATTTGTTCAATGTATACGCCTCCCTAACATAAGGTTTATGGATAAAGCAAAAGATAGCCTCTATCTTATCTTTTACTATGTTTATAATATCATTAACCCCCCTCCCCAGTCAATATTTTTGCGTGATTTGTGGAAAAAAATGTAAGTTTTTGTAAAAGAAAAAGAAAAAATAATTTTTATGTTACTTTTTGCATATTTTTATATTATTTTTTTGCAAATTAAAATGTTCGACATTATTCTTAAACACATTCTATATAATAGCTAACCCGAAAGGAAAAAGTATATGAACTATTACAATAAGATAAAAACTGAACTAATAAATAATGAAACATATAAAATAATAAAAGATTATTCTAAAAATAGAAATGATCTAAAAACATATTATAGTGTTGGTAAACTTTTAAGCGAAGCTGGTAAACATTACGGAGAAAGTATAATTAAAAAGTATAATTAATAAGTATTCTGAAAAATTAACTTTAGAAGTTGGCAAAAAATATAACAAAAGAACTTTATTTAGAATGAAGCAATTTTACTTAACCTTTAAAAATGAAAAAGTGTCACCACTGGCGACACAATTGACATGGTCACATTTCTGCGAGTTATTGCCATTAAAAGATATAGATAAGATTAACTATTATATTCGTATATGTGAAGAACAAAACTTAAGTAAAAGAATGCTTCGCGAAAGAATAAAAAACAATGAGTATGAAAGATTAGATGATAAAACTAAACTTAAACTTATTAATAAAGAAAAAACTAAAGTACAAGATTTTATAAAGAATCCGATCTTTATTAAAAATAAATATAATAAAGAAGATATATCTGAAAAGATGCTACAAAACTTAATATTAGAAGATATTCCATCATTTTTAAAAGAACTAGGTAATGGTTTTTGTTTTATAGATAATGAGTTTACTATAAGAATCGGAAATCGTTATAACTACATAGACTTGTTACTATATAACATCATTTTTAAGTGTTACGTAGTGGTAGAACTTAAAACTACAGAATTAAAAAAAGAATATATTGGACAAATAGAAACTTATATGAACTATGTTGATAAGAACATCAAGACAGATCACGAAATACCAACAGTAGGTATTATTATTTGCAAAAAGAATAATAAGTTTATTATGGAGTACGTAAGTAATAAAAATATATTTGGAAGAGAATATGAACTCACATAAAAAAGAAACCATTTTATAGGCTTCTTTAATACCATAATCTTGATACATCAACGTTTTGAGATAAAGGTTGTGGATACGGCATTTCCATTTTAACAATGGTAGGAAGTTTAAATGCTGATCCAAACACAACGCAAGTACCGGGTTGTAATCCTTTCATTTTTTCTACTATTTCATCGGTTATAAAAGGTACCATTTGTCTTATAAATGAAACGTCTCTTGGATGCTGCATTTTAAATATTAAGAAATTAGAACACTGAGATAATACTGTTTCACTCATCTCCGATGGTCTTTGTGAAACAAGTCCTAATATAACGCCATATTTTCTTCCTTCTTTAGCTATCCTATCAAATATGTTATATCCTAATATTTTTGTGTCAGAATCTTGTTGTACGTATCTATGGGCCTCTTCTAAGATCAAATGAACCGGAAACGATCCTCTTTGTTGTAATTTTGATGTAAAGTCAAATAATAATTTTGCATATATTTTGCATATTGTTTTTGCAAGTCTATCATCTAAATAACTTATGTTAATATTTATTATTTGTGCCCTACCACCGTTTGACGCGGTAATTAACTCTTTAATAAACGTATTTTTATCTACGTACTTATCCATCTTAAAGTATTCAGCGTATTCTCCTTTTATTAACGAATCAAGTCTTACTTTAAGTACGTTTGCTTTATCATACATTTTATCACTTTTCAAAATACCTTCTGAAATCAAAGCAAAATCAAATGCTTCTCTTAAGTTTTCTAAAGTAAACGGAATAGTCCCATCAGGAAGTTCCAATTTTAAATTAGGATTAATGAATTTCTTTATAAACTCGGTAACTAACTGCATTTCTGCTATCTTACCTTCTTTATCTATTATCATACACTGTCTTAAACTTCTAACATAGCCAGGCTGAACAATAGGGGTTTCAAGATTTAAATCCTTTGTATTAAATGATGTTAATATTGCAAATATTTGGTCATGTATCTGTGATGCGGAACCACCACTATATAAAACTTCTTGAATAGCTTTTGCAATTATATCGTTTTTATATACTCTTGTATCTTCTTCATTACCTGAAAAGACGGTAACTAACCTTAAAGCTTTTTCTATTATAGGTAATTGAGTTGGATCATCAGCTTCTAAAAGCAGTGCAAAATCATCGATGTCTAAAAGCCACAATGGTAATTTTATTAAGTTTTGTTTTTCATCTTTTACATTTGAAGAATATCTTTTAAAAAATATTTGGCTATTTGGAACCGATAACGCGCTTTCGTATTCTCCGTAAGCATCAAATATAAACACACAAGCGTTTCTTGGAGTTTGGCCTTGATTAAAGAATATATTTTGGAAAAGTCGTGCAACACCGCAAGATTTTCCAGAACCAGTATTACCAAATATAGCAAAGTGATTGCTGAAAAAAGTATTTGTCGGAACGTAAGCAGGAGTATTATTATACAAAGGCATAGTACCTATTAAAACCTTTTTTAAAACGTTGTTTTGCCCATCTACAACAATTAATTTCGTCTCTTCATCGGTAGCAACAAAGCAAACGTTTCCTATTGATGGTTTGTTTAAAACGCCAGGAACAAAACGAACCCCTGCTATTTCACCAATTAACTTGATACTACCGGATTCACTATTTAAGCTAACTAAAGTACCAACTATTTTAGAATTACCAGTGTCAAAAATCATGTGATGATCAATTAAATTACGTTCAAAAGCTAAAGAAGAAGTTATTTTTATGGTTACATTATCTAATCCAACATCAATTACCCTTCCTATTTCATTAGGAAGAACTTCGATTCGTTCTTCTTCAGCTTGTTTTTGTTCTTCTTCATCATTTGTTTTATCACTTGCTAATCGCTCATCATCAGAAGAGTTTAACGTACTTTCATCTTCTTCATTTTGAATCAACTGATCTATTTCATCATCTTTTATTTCTTCTAAATCATCCACTTCATTTATTTTGTTTTCATCCATTTCGTTCACGTGAATACCCCTTCCTTTTTATTCTTTTTTTATTTTATAAGTTTATTATAACACTTGCTTTAAAAAAATGAAATAATTATTAAAACCAAGTTGACATTTAATAAGCCGAAATGTAATATAATTACTAGAAAAGGAGGTTTTAGCTTGGCATATATTGAATTTAAAAACGTATCTAAAGATTATATTAATAAAGAAGTTAAAAAAAGAGCGTTAAAAAAAATTAATTTTGAAATTGAAAAAGGAGAATTAGTAATCATAACAGGGCCCTCAGGCACTGGTAAAACCACTTGTTTAAACATCCTAGCAACAATAGATAAAGCAACACTTGGGACTGTTTTAGTAGATAATATAAACATAACTAAACTAAAAGAAAGAAAATCAACCATTTATAGACGTGATAACATAGGATTTATCTTTCAAGATTATAATCTAATTCAAAATCTAACCGTAAAAGAAAACATAGAGCTAGGAGTTAAAGATAATAAGGATTCCATGAACGTATTAGACATAATAAAAAAACTTGGTTTGACAAAAATAATGGAAAACTTTCCTTTTGAATTATCTAAAGAAGAACAACAACTAGTTGCAATAGCTCGTGCACTAGTTAAAAAACCTAAGCTACTCTTATGTGATGAACCTATTTTAGCGCTTGAAGATAAAAAAACAAAAAAAGTTTTAAAATTATTACAGAGTATGACTAAAAAAGAACAATCAACGGTTATTATAGTAACACGCAATAATAATATCATACCAATTGCAAACAGGGTTATTTCATTTAAAAACAAAAGTGTAAATGATATAAAAATAAATAAAAAACCAACATCCGTAGGTGATCTTAAATGGTAAGATATAAAAACATTTTAAAAGACACTTTAAGAGAAATATCACTAAACAAAAAAAAGTTTTTGTCAATACTTTTAATAATTATTATTGGAACCGGCTTTTATATAGGATTAAAATCTTCTCCTTTAGATATGCAAAACACTGCAAAAAATTATTACAAAAAAACAAATTTATTTGATTTAAAGATAGTTTCTTCCACTGGTTTTACTAATAATGATAAATTTATTTTAAAACAGTTACCTAATATAAAAGGTGTTAGTCTATCAAAAACACTAGACGTAACAACTAACATAGACAATAAGGACTGCAATGTTAAATTAGTTAGTATAAACAGTAACAGAAGTCTAAATAGCGAGGATTATATAAACAGATTAACTTTGGTTAATGGAAGATATCCTTCTACCATTAATGAGGGTTTGGTTGAAGAAAACTTTTTAAAAGACCAAGGATTATCAATCGGAGATTTAGTAACGCTTAAAGCAAAAAACGACGATTATTTAAGAGCTAAAAAAATAAAAATAGTAGGTAGCGTTAAAAGTAGTTATTATTCTTCCTTTGTTGAAACAAAAGATTACTTTATGTATCTCGAAGAAAACAACTTTAACTTTAATTATTATACCGAAGGGTTTATAACAATTAAAAACGCAGATAAATATGATACGTATAGTAAAAAATATGATGAATACATAAGTTCATACGTACCCAAAATAAATGAAGTTATTACGAAAAGTACAAATAACACTTACGAAAATAACCTTAGCCTATTACAAAGCGAAATAACATCTTTAAAAGATAATTTAAGTAAACTTAATCAAACTAACGTTCCTAGTGAATCTTTAAACGATTCTATAAAAGAAGTAAGTTCTGAACTAAAAGAAAAAGAAGATTATTTAGAAAAAATGCAAAACAAAAGTGCATATACAATAAAAAGAAATGAGATCTCTGGTTTTTATTATTATAAGCAAGAGTCTAAACGTATTGAAAACATATCAAAAATATTTGCTTTCTTTCTAACTTTAATAACTACTTTAGCCAGCTTTATTTTCATGATTGGAATGGTTGAAGAAAAAAAGACAGAAATAGGCACTTTAAGAGCAATCGGATATAGTAAAATAAGTATTTTTTCAAAGTTTATAATTTATGCTTTTTTAGCAAGTATTTTAGGAAGTATAATCGGAGCAATTTTATTTTATAAAACCGTTCCTTTATTAATTGGATATTGCTATAACAAACTTTATGATATGCCAGTAATTCTTACGAATTTTCAAATAAAACCTGTTTTATTCGCTACTTTATTATCGTGTATGAGTACCCTTTTAGCTACTATTATAGTTACTTTTGATAAAGTTAATAAAACCCCTGCCGAACTTATTAGACCACAAATTTCAAAAGAAGGTAAAAAAACAAATAAGTTATGTTCAAAGTTTAGTTTCTTAAACAAAGTTGTATTTAAAAATGTTTTTAAACACCTAAAAAACTCAATAATTACCATTATTTCAATATGTTGCTCAACAGCCTTAATAATTTGTATGTTAGGAATTAAAGACTCAGTTATGAACGTATCTGATAAGCAATTTAAAAGCATAGATAAATATGACATAACCGTTAACATAAACAGTAATATTAAAAAAGAAAATGAAAATATACTTAAAAATAACATAATTAAAAATAAGCAAGTTGAGAGTATGATGCTTGTATCACAAAGTACAACAACGCTAAAAAATAATAAAAATATTCAAAATGCTACTTTAATTATTCCAGATAACGCAAATAAAATTAATAGTTTTATCACACTAAGGAATAAAAAAACTAAAAAAATGATAAAACTTGATAACAAAGGTATTGTTATCTCTTATAAATTAGCAAAAATACTTAACGTAAAAAAGGGAGATAATATAAAAATCACGTTATCTAATAACGTAAATAAAAACGTTAAAATATCTCAAATAACAGAAAATTATATAGGGCATTATGTTTATATGTCTAGCGAATTATATAAAGAGTTAACGAACGAAAAAACAAACCATACTACCCTATTTATAATTGCTAGGAAAAGCGAAGAAAAATTAGCTAATAAAATTTCTAAATTAGATAATGTAACATCGGTGCAATTAACAAAAAACACAAAAAATAATTATAAGGAACTAATGGCTCCTGTAAATAACGTAATAATAGTGATGATAGTAGCTACATCAGCATTATTATTTATGGTTTTATATAATTTAGAAAGCATAGATAAAAGCAAAAGAAAAAAAGAAATAGTATCACTAAAAATATCAGGATTTCAAAATGAAAAAGTATTCAACTACGTTAGTAAAAAAAGAGCTATGCCAACTCTTATTGGAACTTTAATAGGTTTTATAATTGGCAGTTTTCTTACCTACTACTTTGTTAAAACGTTTGAAACTAACACTTCTATGTTTAATTTTAAAATAAGTATATTAAGTTATATTATATCATTTGTAATTATAATAGCACTATCGTTTATAGCAAATTTATTTGTGTATAATGATTTAAAGAAAATGCAAATGTCAAAAATTTTGAAAAAATATTAATAAAAATGTAAATTATAAACAAATTATATGTCAATGTTGCATTTGCAACATTGATTTTTAATACTGTGTTAGTATAATTGATATTGGAAAAATAAGGAGGTAAAAAACATGAATGAGTGGAATGAATTTAAAGGAGATAAATGGAAAAATAAAATAGATGTTAAGCAATTTATCTTAGATAATTATACCGAATATACTGGTGATGATAGCTTTCTTACTGGTCCTACTGATAGAACCAAAAGACTAAATGATAAATATTTTGAAATGTCAAAAATAGAAATCAAAAAAGGAATATACGACGTTGATACTAAAACCGTATCAGGTATTGATGCATATGATCCAGGTTACTTAATTAAAGAAGACGAAGTAATCGTTGGTCTACAAACTAACGAACCTTTAAAAAGAATCGTTAACCCATTTGGTGGAATGAGAATGGTAAAAAGTGCTTTAAACGCCTATGGATATAAATTAGATGAGAAAATAGAAGATGAATTTAAATATCGTAAAACTCATAACGATGGCGTTTTTGATGCATACACAACCGACATTAGAAAAGCAAGACATGCTGGACTTTTAACGGGTCTTCCAGATGCATATGGTAGAGGCAGGATAATTGGGGATTATAGAAGGATTTCATTATATGGTATTGACAGATTAATAGAAGAAAAAAAGCAAGATTTATTAGATCTTGAAAAAAAACAAATAGATGAAGAAATGATTCGTTTAAGAGAAGACGTATCAGAACAAATAAAGGCTTTAGGCGAGATAAAATCAATGGCATCAAAATACGGTTTTGATATATCTAAGCCTGCTTGTAATGCTAAAGAAGCAACCCAATGGTTATACTTTGGCTATTTAGCTGCTATAAAAGAAAATAATGGTGCAGCCATGAGTTTAGGAAGAACCTCTACTTTCTTGGATATTTATTTCGAAAGAGACCTAAAAAACGGGGTTATAACCGAAGTAGAAGCTCAAGAAATCATTGATCAATTTATAATGAAACTTAGAATGGCAAGGCATTTAAGAACCCCAGAGTATAATGAATTATTTGCTGGAGATCCAACGTGGGTTACCGAATCAATTGGTGGTATGAGTGAAAACGGAAAATCATTGGTAACTAAAAATTCATTTAGATATTTACATACTTTATATAACTTAGGCTCTGCACCCGAACCTAACCTTACTATTTTATGGAGTGAAAACCTACCTAAAAACTTTAAACAGTATTGTGCTAAAGTATCAATTGATACCGATGCAATACAATATGAATCAGATGAATTAATGAGACCTATTCACGGTTCAGATTATGCTATAGCATGCTGCGTTTCTGCGATGAGCATTGGTAAACAAATGCAATTTTTTGGAGCTAGATGTAACTTAGCAAAAACCCTTCTTTATGCTATTAATGGTGGTATTGATGAAGTAAAAAAAGAATTAGTAGTTGAAGGATTAGAAAAACAAAAAGATGAATATTTAGATTATGAAAAAGTAAGAAAAGCTTATTCTAAAGCGATGAAAAAAATCGCTAAAACTTATGTAGACGCCATGAATATAATTCATTACATGCATGATAAGTACGCTTATGAAAAAGGTCAAATGGCATTACATGATACAAACGTTGAACGTTTGATGGCCTTTGGAATCGCAGGATTTTCAGTTGCGGTTGACTCACTTTCTGCAATTAAATATGCTAAAGTAAAACCAATTAGAGATGAAAATGGTATAGCTATTGATTTTGAAATAGAAGGAGACTTTCCAAAATATGGAAACGATGATGACAGGGTTGATTTATTAGGAAAAGAATTACTTGAAGAATTTTATAAAGACTTATGTGAAAACAAGCTTTATAGAGGTGCTAGACATACATTATCAGTACTTACTATTACATCTAACGTAATGTATGGTAAAAAAACAGGATCTACACCAGACGGAAGAAAAGCAGGTAGTGCCTTTGCCCCAGGTGCTAATCCAATGCACGGTAGAGATTCTAGTGGTGCTTTAGCATCACTTAATTCGGTAGCTAAAATGCCTTATACAAACTGCTGTGAAGATGGAATATCAAATACTTTTTCTATTGTTCCTAATGCATTAGGTCACACTAAAGAAGAACAAATACAAAACTTAGTAAACGTACTTGATGGATACATGCAAAAAGGAGCACATCATTTAAACGTTAACGTTCTTAACCGAGAAAAGTTAATTGATGCTATGAATAACCCTGGTAAATACCCTACCCTTACAATTAGAGTTTCTGGTTACGCGGTTTTATTTGATAAATTATCCAAAGCACACCAACAAGAAGTAATTGATAGAACATTTCATGAAAAATTAGGATGCTAAAAAAGCATAGAAAATCTAATCTATGCTTTTTTAAATTAATAAATATTCTCTTTCAAATATATTTTTATTACTTACATATTCCATAACGAACGTATTATTCTTTTTGCAAATAATAATACCAACGGTAGGTGTTTCTTTGTTTGTTTTAATTTTTTTATCAACATAGTTCATGTATGCTTGTACTTGACCAATATACTCTTTTTTCAATTCTGTTATTTTAAGTTCAATTACAACATAGCATTTATAAACTATGTTATATAATAATAAATCTATGTAATTATACCTATCTCCTAATTTTATTTTATACTCATTATCAATAAAACAAAATCCATTACCTAGTTCTTTTAAAAATGATGGGATATCTTCTAAAATTAATTGTTGTAGCATTTTTTCTGATATATTTTCTTTATTATATTTATTTTTAATAAGTATTGGATTTTTAATAAAGTCTTGTACTTTATATTTTTCATCATTAATAATCTTAAGTTTTGTTTTATCATCCAATCTTTCGTATTCTTTATTTTTAATACGTCTTCCTAATTCTCTATATGGTAAATTTTGGTTAATACCTAAATTGATATAATAATTTATCTCATTTGAATCTTTTAGTTTCAGTAACTCAGAATAATGAGACCATGACAATTCGGTCGGCATTGCCGACCATTTTTTGTTTTTAAATAATTCATAAAATTGTCTCATTCTTCTTAACGTTCTTTCATTATATCTTTTACCCACCTCTTGCTTTAATCTATATGAATAATTTTTAATAACACTTTTACCATAGTGTTTGCCGGCGTCATATAATAATTTACCAACGTTATAATAGGTTTCTAAATCACTTTTGTTTTTGGAATAATCTTTTGCTTTTTTATATATTTCATTGTTTATTAATTCATTTTTTATTTCATTATAATAATTCATTTAATAACACCTTTCTTTTAGGTTGTTATTATATAGATTATTTTTAAAAATTTTGTTGGATATTGTAGTTATTTAATATATAATAAAAAAGGTGATTTAAATGTTAGGTAAAATAAATAGTATTGAAACCATGGGATTAGTAGATGGTCCTGGAGTTAGATTTGTCGTTTTTATGCAAGGGTGTCCTTTAAGATGTAAATTTTGCCATAATCCTGAAACATGGAATATAAATAATAAAGCAAATGAATATACACCAAAACAATTAGTAGAAAAAATACTAAACTATAAACCATATTTTAAAAACAACGGAGGAGTTACTTTTTCTGGCGGAGAACCATTAATGCAAAAAGAATTTTTACTTGAGTGTTTAAAACTTTGTAAAAAGGAAAACATTCATACTTGCTTAGATACCGCAGGAAGTATTTTGAATTGTAAAGAAATACTTAAATATACAGACTTAGTTATATTTGATATAAAAGGAACAAATAAAGATAATTACAAAGATATGACTAAATATGATATAAATTCTTCTTTAGAATTTTTAAAATTATGCCAAGAACTTAATAAAAAGTTATGGATAAGAGCAGTTATTATCCCAGGCATTAATGATACTAAAAAATACATAAACGAACTTATAAAATTTATTAAACCCATTAAAAACGTTGAAATGGTAGAATTATTACCATATCATACCTTAGGTGTTCATAAGTATGAAGATTTAGGAATAGATTACGAATTAAAAGGTATTAAAGACATGGATAAAAATAAATGTAAAGAACTAGAAGAAATGTTAAAAGAAGGATTAAGAATTTAGTCCTTCTTTTAAATATTCTACTAAATTTATTAAATTTATTGCATTAGATCCTTTAATTAACAAAACGGTATCTTCACTAATTCGAGATTTAACATAATTTCTTGCTTTTAATTCGTTTTTAAAATGTTTAATATATTTTCTTTTTAATCCACCCTTTTTTGCTTCTTTACCAATATACTTAGAATGTTTACCTATCGTTATTAACTCTTCTATTAAATACTTATTTAAAACGGATCCTATTTTTTTATGAATAAATTTAGACTTTTTACCAAGCTCTAATATATCACCTAAAATAGCTATTTTTTTACCATCAAAGTTTTTCATGTATTCTAATGCTAATATAACAGAATCATAGCTAGCATTATAAGCATCATCAATTAATATAGAGTTATTATTTAAATTAATAACTTCTAAACGATGTTTTTGATTACCACTTTTATTTATTCCATTTCTTATCATACTTCTTGATACACCAAGTAATTTACCTATTAAATATGATGCTAAAGCATTATAAATTATTTTACCTATCTTTACCTTAAAGTCTTTTATATCGCCTATATCAAAGGTTGTGGTTATTCCCTCTTTAATGTTATATGCCATAACATTACTTTGATTTTTAATACCAAAACTCATTACTTTAATTGCTGGTTTAATATTATTACTTAACATGTTAAGCATATCATTATCATTATTAATTATTAATGTTCCATCATCCATACCATCGGTTATTTCTAACTTTGCTTTTAAAATGTTTTCTCTTGAACCTAAATTTCCTATGTGTGCATCATAAACGTTTGTTATAACCGAAATATTAGGTTTTGCAATCAAAGATAAATTATGAATCTCACCTTCATGATTCATACCCATTTCTAAAACCATAACCTCTTCATCTTTTAATCTTAAAATGGTAAGAGGAAGTCCTATTTGACTGTTTTGATTACCAGATGTTTTTAATACTTTATATTTTTGAGATAAAACATTTGCAACCATTTCTTTAGTACTTGTTTTACCTACACTTCCCGTTATAGCTATTACAGGGCCATTAAACAAACTTCTTTTATACGAAGCTAAAGATTGTAATACATAAAAAGGGTCATCTGCAATTATTACTGTCTTATCATCATAACCATTTAAATCCAAATCATATATTTTATTTAATACGCATACGCTTGCTCCATTATCAAACGCTTGTTTATAAAACAAGGAACCATTTGTTTTCTTTCCTTTAATCCCAAAAAAGCAACCATCTTTTGTAACATCATTACTATTTACAAAGCATTCGTTAATGATAGCATCTTTGTTTCCAATTAATAATTTTGCTTTACAATTTTTAATCAAGTCTTCAACTGTTATTTGTATCATTATATTCACCTATTATATCTTATGAATCAAATAACAAAACTTTAGAAATTTATAACCTTTATTTTACTTTTTTAGAGGGATTTATATTTTTCTTATTTAAATGATCAAGTGTCTTTTGTATAACATCATCAATGAAATTTTCTAACTCTTTTATATCTATAGCAAGAGTTTTAATTTCAACATTTAAATCCAATAATTTTTCCATAACATCTTTAGATATAGCACATCCTTTAAATATTACTACCGTTACCTTCCCATATTTAAGTAATCTTTCTACTTGTTTTAGTAATTTTCTACCAATATTATCATATTTTAATAAATCCTTATTAGAAAATTCAAGTGTTACATTCTTTTCATCACTATCATAATAATTTGTAATATTACCCACGTATGGTGATGCTTTAACTTCACAATAATTTTGCATTCCGTAATTATCCATAAATGCTAAATCAGCTTTTAAATCAAACTTCTTGTCATTATCATATAATGAAACCTCGCTTTGTACGTTAAATTTTTTACTTTTATAATAAAACATTGCAAAATAATTACCATATACA